>CALEZK010000183.1 GCA_937928585.1 uncultured bacterium
CAAAACACAACATCGTCAATACGACGATCTGCGCGCCAATCTTTCCCGAATACGTCAGCGTAGTCAGCACCAGCCAGAAATACAGCAGGAAGGTCCGCGACACCAAGGCGGTGTCCCGCCCAAGCCCCACCACAGGCAACAACAACGTCGTCAACGCGCACACCACCGTAACCCGCACCAGAAGATCAAACGGCAGCCACGCATTGTGCAACCAATAAATGCCCGCCTTCCGCAACATCAGCACATGCACCAGCGTCACCGCCAGCAAAATAAACTGCGTCGAAGAAAGCCCCAGCACCTCCCGCAACGGCGTCGCATAAGGCACCGCGCTGAACCGCATCCAATACGCAATTGCCAAGGCAAACAACGGCGCAAGAAAATCGCCCGCATACAAAACAAGACTGAACAAAGGCCGCCGAAGCCTGCGCCACGAAAAAGCGCCCCGCGTTGCCGCCGACCGACCCGCACTCACCGGCTCGCCCGCGAACAAACCGCGCGAAGTAGACGCTATGTCGCTCGTTTCACTACGCACAAAAAAAGACCCCAATAAAGGCAGATGCTCTCCCTATCATCCTACCCGCCAAACGCGCGATAACGCAATCCGCGACCCCGCCCATCAGCCAAGACCAACCCAAGCCGCCAAAACACCTTAGCGACCTGCTATACTTCGCCCCGAACAGCGGCAAAATCCAACGGGAACCACGACTTGTCGACATGCCTGAGCACCCCCACCAAACCCACGGACCAGCGTCCATGCGCCGCCTCGCGATAACCGGTGTCGCCATCGCACTGCTCGCACTGGCCGTATACGTTTTTGCGCGTGCCTACGCCACCTACGGCGAACGCCTCGTGAACGCGGCCCAATCCCGCGCCCCCGAATATGCCGTGCGCCAAGGCCAGCAATTCGAACGCGCCGGCCGGCTCCCGGACGCCATCGCCGCCTATCGTCATGCCCTTGCCCTTGGCATCGATTGGCCGCCAACCCGCGAAGACACCATGCGCCGCTTGACCGCCCTGCTCGGCGAACAAGGCCGCGTCCCCGAATACAGGGAGCGCTTCGCTTCATCGTTAATTGCCGGTGGCAGCCTCGACGATCCAACGGTAGACGCCGCCCCTTGGGGGATCGACGCAACAGCGTATCCGGATTGCATCGATCCCGTCGAAAAAGTTCAGGGCATCGGCGCGCTTCGCATAGATCTCGCAAAGCAACCCACACTGAGCCTTACCCAGGCATTCACCGTCGTGCCCAACACCGAATACGAATGTTCCCTCTGGGTTCGCACCGAAAAAGTCGACGCCGCATACACCCTCACCGCCCTGGGTATTGGCGATAACAAGGAAGCACCCCTCGCCACCAGCGACACCTTCACCAGCACAAAGGAATGGCATCAAAATACCTTCGCGGTTTCCGTCCCCGAAGGCACGGAACATGTCGTCCTCAAGTTCGCCTCCATGAGTACGGCTGCGCGTGGCACCGTCTGGATCGATCACGTCACGTATCGCCCTCAAAAAGAATCGATGCTCACAAACGGCAGTTTCGAATTCGGCGAAGATGGCCGCACGCAATGGCACGGAGACTTGCCCGCGGATTGCAGCGTATCGATCGACACCGCGGTCGTTCGCGAAGGCAGGCAATCCCTGCGCGTAGATCTGAAGGCGAGCACCAATTTCGGATTGTGGCAGCCCGTCGACGTCTCTCCCGGCGCGAAATACCGGCTAACCGCATGGATCCGCACTGAGAACGCCGATTCTGCCGGCGCCTGCCTCGCGGTGCACGACGCTGATCACGGTTGGCAAGCCTTCGAGGTGACAACGCTCCCGAAACGTTACAACACCACGGACTGGACCCAAGTCGAGCTGGAGTTCACCGCGCCGGACAATATGCGCGCCGCGTCCATCCTGCTTCGCAAACCAAACGCGCCGGACGCCGGCAATGCTTCCGGCACAATATGGTTCGATGCCTGCCATCTGGAAAGAGTGGGGGAGACTCCGCAGTGACGCGGACTATCGCATGGTTCGCGGCCATCTCGGTGTTGTCCGCCGTGGCCTGGCACCAGATCTCCGGCGCGCAGAATGCCTTCGATCGCGATTACGCCGCAACGGTTCGATCCGCCATCGAAAGAAAAGATTGGACCGCCGCCACCCACGCCGCGCACGCCGCGCTTCGCCTCCGCCCTGAGGAACGCCGCATCCACGCGTATCTGAGCGAAGTACAGCTAAACAAAGGTCTGCCGCAACAAGCCCTGCAGCACCTTTCACTCGCCGCCGCGCCTGTGCCAAAGCACGCGCCGCCCCTCATGCTCGATATGCCGACACAACCGGAACTTCGCGCCGCGCTCGACCGCATCACGGCACAGGTAGACGCTACGGTCTTGCCCGCTACCGATCACCTGCGCTTCGCGCGTGTCGTCGCGGCACTGGCCGACACCACGCAATTGGTCGCCGCCATTCAACGCGCGGCGCAAAGCGCTCTGGTTGATGCCCCGCATGCACCCCACCAACGCAATTTTCTCGCGGCAACCCTGGGCGTTGAAGCTACTCACCTCGCCACGCTTTCGGACAAAGACATCGCGCGCGCCATCGCACCTGTGACGCATCGAGAAATCGAACCAGCCATCGCGCCGCTCGCTGCATTCGCCGGCGGCTCCTACTTCAGCGGCACGCACGCAATCGCAATGAATAGCAACACCACGCTTTTCCCCGCGAACGACGCATGGACGCTGCTTTCCTTTGATAACGCCACGGCCACCTCGCCGCGAATCACGCCGCTGCAGTTGGTGCCCCTCTCGAATGAATCGCAATCCATAGCGGATTGGCTTGCAGCGCTTCCCGAAGGCGCCTATGCAATCGGCCTCGTATCGCCAGAAGCCCTTGCCATTACTTCGAACGAAGCAATCGACGCATGGCGCTCCCAAGCCGGCCTCGTCGCCATCCCAAAGCCAGATGCTTACCGTGCCTACGCGTTCGTGCTCTTGCGCGTGCCCGGCGGTTGGAAGTCAATGGAGCGCGCCGCGGTTACATTCGACGAACCCGCAATTCTCGAAGTCGGACCCGAAACGCCATGACCACCGCAAGCCAAAGCGGCAAGGTGCGCGCCCTTCTCGCGCGCATGCAGCAGTACGCGCTATTCGTCTGCGTTCTCACCCTGCCAATTCAGGGCCAGGCTTTGCTTCCCGGCACAGACCTGACGCTCACCAAAGTTGCCGGCGGACTACTCGTGCTCGCGGTGATTCTCGATCGCGCGATGCAGCTACGTTTTCCTCTGCCTGCAATTGGAATCGAAAGCGCGACGATCCTCGCGCTCGCCGCTGCCGCAGCATCGATTCCAAACAGCGTCGCGCGGGACGAATCGATTCGCGCCCTCTATATTTTTGTGCAGTATGCGGCGATCTGTTACGCAAGTGCCTATGTCTGCTCGCAACGAGACGGCCTGGTTGCGTATCTGCCGCCGCTGCTCGTCGCAAGCAGTGCCGCCAGCGGAATTGGCGCAACGCTCGCCCGGCTCGGTGCCGGCGTCACTCCCACGGTTAATACCATCATTCCGGGTTCAAACATCCCGCGCATCACTTTCGGCCTGCCCGACGCCAACGAACAAGCCATGATACTCGCCATTGCGCTGGCATTCGCGATGTTCGCGCCGCAGCTATGGACAACGCGCGCGCGCGCAACGCTTGCCCTGCTGGCCCTGTGCGCAATCGGCGCGGGATTGCTCCTCACGATGTCGCGCACCGGTTGGATCTGCGCCGTGCTGCTATGCATGCTTCGCATCGCGCTTCACCCCAAACGAATGCAGCTCGCATCCGCAACTATCCTCGCCGTCGTCATCGCGGGTCTGGCGCTCATGCTGTTGCGCCCCGGCATAACCGAATCGGTTCAGCGGCGCATCATGGAAACCACGGGGCAAGGCGATAAATCAATCGCCTCGCGCGTGGCCTACACCGTTGAAGTAGTGGAAGCCGCGCGAAAGGGCGGCGCTACGGGCCACGGTTTCGGCACCGCGTTTACCGTCGCGCAGCAGTTCAGCGATCCCCTTGGCAATCGAATCGGCACGACCGTTCACAATGTTCCATTGATGGTCTGGCTCGAAACTGGATGGCTCGGAGCAGCCGCGTTTCTCTGGTTGTGGGCTTCCGTGCTGGGCGTGCTGGTCTTTGCCCTGCGAAGCGCGGAAACGCCAGGCCTGCGCGCGCAACTCGCGCCTTACCTCATCATCGCGCTTGTTTACGGCGTCTTTAGTCTGGTGATGCCGTTTCTACAGCGCTCGTGTCTCCCAATTCTGCTGGGGTGCGCGCTGGGCCTTGCGCTTGCCGCCTTGCCGCGGGTCAAGGCGCAATCGTAGGAAGCGTCCGCAAAAAACCTCTCGCCGCGCCAACATGTTCGTTGCCATGTTGCAGGGCATGCGCATAGGCCGCATTTGCTTCGGCATACTTTTCGGAGCGTTCCAGTATTTGACCCGACATGAATGCAGCATCTGATTGGGCCTCGGCTTCAAACCTTTCCCAATGCTGCAGGTGCTCGTGCGCTGCCTCGATCTGGCCAAGGTGAAACATCGCCGCGCCCTTCAAGAACGCATTGTCTTGCGAAGCATTCGTTGTATCGCGAAGGATGTCGATAAAAGGTTGCAACTCCGCTTTGATCGCCGTCGTTACAACATCGTCATCAGACAAAAGCTTTTCATACAGGGCAGTGTCAATCTCGACTGGTCTCTCTTCGGATCGCGCGCGTGCAATCGCCTTGCTGATCGATGCGCTTGTTCCCCCCGCCGAGGCCCGCGCCAATTCCGCATAATCGGCCCTGGCAAACAGCAGCGCGGCCAATTTATCGGGGTTATCGGAAATCCCATCTATCTGTCTCAGCGCCGCCGTTATTTCCGGCATGACGCGCAAATACTGCAGGCATTCCTCAAACACCAGCTCGCCATACGCCGGTGACGCCGATAGGGTGCGCAACGCAAACCGCTCCGCCCTGCCATAGGCATCTTGCGCAATAAGGTCGCGGATTCCCTGACGAACTATCGGCGCATATGCCCTCACAGACCAATCGCGTCCAAATGCCATCGTCAACACAACCGACCCCGCGGATGCAGCCAACAATACGCCAAAAACGACAAGCTTGGTCTTCGCTGCGCCCGGCTTCATGTCTCCGTCGCCTTCAGTGCGGCAAACTCGGCTTCAAACGTGCTGCGCGTCGCTGCGTCCATCGGAAGCATCAACAACAATTGGTACTCCCATTCCGCTTCCTTCCGGCTTCCGCTTGCGGCAAGGGACCGTGCAAGTGCGGCTTTGAGCGGCACATCGGTAGGATACTTGTCGGACATGGTGCGAAGCAGCGCAACCAGCTTCGTATTGTCCTTGGATACCATGAGTGCTTCGTGATACGTCTGAAAATGTTTGCGCTGCCCTTCGCTGGAAAGTTTTCCAAAGCAGTCACCGTAGAGTTCCGTGGCTGACTGCGCGTCGCCAAGCACCGCGAATACCCTGGCCAGTGCGGCGCACTGGTTCTCGTCAATGCGCACGGTCCCCGCATCGGATCGCGCGCGAATCAGCTCCGCCGCCCATTTCGTTCGCGGATCGACAGCCACGCCCGCCGCACCGCGTTGTTCGGTCGCGTCGAGCATCGAAATAGCGGAATCAATCTGGCCGGCCAGTGCCGATGCTGCCGCGCGCAATGCCGCCGGCACTTCGACTTTTGTCTTCGTCAGTTGCGCGATCGTCGTGTCAATACACAGCGACAACAAAGGCAGCCGGTCCTGCTCTGTCGCAAATTTCGCGAACGCCGCCCAAGTCTCGGGCTGCACCGGCGCAAGGTTCACCGCCATGCGATAGTATCGCTCTGCAGTGTCTGTAGAATCCGCGCGCGTGGCATACGCGTTTCCAAAACCGGCGTAGAGCAGCGCCAGCCGGGTGCGATACATCTGTTCGTTGGTGTTCGCAATCAGACTCTTCATCTGCTCCGCATGCGCATGCAGCGCAAACAAAAGCCCGTCCGTCCTTCCCGATTCCAGCGCAAATTGTTCAAACGCCTCCCAGCTATCGCGACGCTCCGGCGCAATGTCCACCGCGCGCCGCATGACGATCTCCGCCTCGTCCGATTTCCCTGCCTCGTCAAGCGCGCGCGCAAGCAGCGCATAGGTGCTGGACTTTGGCCGATCGGAATACGCCACCGAGAGCCGCAACGCTTCCGCCGCTTCCGTCAATCGCGCCATTCGATCCGTTTGCTCCGCGGTGTCCGCGCGATATAACGCAATGCGCCCCGCAATCTCGTTTGCCTCCGGCAATCGCGGACACAACGCCAGCGCCGCGCCAATGTGTGCCGCCGCCGAGTCAAGGTAAGGCGTCGCGGTTTCGTTCGCGGGCAACAGCGCGACCGTTTCCACAAGCATCGAACTCAGCGAAACCCGCGCCTGAATGAAACCCGGATTACGCGCCAAGGCGGTTTCAAAGGACTTCATGGCCTCGCCGCGTTTTTCCGCGCGATACTGCGCCATCCCGCGTTCATACGGGATCTCCCAGTTCCACGGCGCAAACCGATCCGCCTGGCCGAGGACGCGCTCCGCCTCCGCGAATTCCTGCCAGTACGCCGCGCCCCTGCCCCGTAAGAGGAGGTACTGAGACGCAAATGATCGGGTTTCCATATAAATGGCCGCGCAAAGCGCGAACAGGACAAGTAACGGCGCAAGTTTTCGCGCATTCGAGCGGGGCTTCCCTGTGGAAACCGTTCTTGTCGCGAAAACGCCATGCGCCACGCCAATCAATACGAAGTACAACCCCGACGACACCGGCGCGCGAAAGGGAAACCCCGCGATGCCATCCACCGCAAACGCGGTAAACATCGCCGCCATCCCAATCGCCAGCCGCCGATCTTCCTGCCGTTCTCGCGTGTAAAACGCGTAGAGGCACCAGCCAATCGCGCACAAGGCAATCGCAAGGTGCAATCCCGCGCCGAACAATCCCGCTTCGACGCCGGTCTCCAACACATCGCTATGCGCGTGCGTGTTCAGCCGCCGTTCAACCGCATACCAATCCTGCTCGAACGGCGTCCAGTAGCGGGCGTTCTCTATCGGATACATCCCCGCGCCAAACCCCAGTATGGGGCGCGAAACGATCATCTGCGCAGCGCTCAGCACGGAATTCATCCGCATGAACGCCGACAAATCATTCGGATACAAAGTGCCGTTCCGCGCCAACATCACGGCAACGCCTGCAACCAAGCCCGCAACGACGAAAAGCGAAAAAAGCGCGATAGTCCGGAACAGGGAAGCGGAAGGCGTCCGTCGAAGGCCACGCGTGGCGAGTGTTGCCGCCGCATACAATGCCGCGCCGCTAGCCAGCGCGATCAGTCCTGCGCGATGTTGCGTGATGAGAAGATGCGCGACAAACAGCGGCGCGAGCAACATTAACCAGCGGTGTCCCGTCAACGAACCAACGGCAACCGACAATATCGTCGCCATCACCAGCACATGGCCCGCAAGGTTCGGATTCCCGAACGTCGCCGGCATGTTCTTGTACTCTTCGAGCATCTTGTGCGACTCGTCCCACGGCAACGGGTCCCATCCCGCCCGCTGCAAAAATCCATACAGCGACGCCACTGCCACCGCGATGCAAAACCACTTCGTCAGCGCAATCGCGCCTGCAACCGTCCGAATCGCCCGCGACGCGACCCAACACAGCAGCGCAACCGCCAAGAGTCTGCAAACAACCAGCAAGCTCCACGACACATTAAGGGATTGGGCAAGACTCGCAACGTAGACCACCGCCAACGCTGCAACCAGCGGCAACAAAATGCCATCGCCCGCGCGCAACACCTTGCCGCGCCAGATTGACCAGGATAGAAAGAAAACCAACAAGCCCGCCGCCCACGCAGTCACCAGATACTTGACGTCCCCAGTCGGATTATTCGTGAAAGGAAAAACAGCAAGCACCAAGATCGCGCAATAAAGCGAAAGCGCAACCCGAAGCGGAACATATTCCCGCGACTCTGTTTCAGACAAATCGTTCATGTAAATGCCAAAGTAAATGACGCAACCCGGAGTGTACCACTAAGCCGTTATCACCGCGCTCATGATCGTCACCGTAATCGTAATTACTAATCGATCCCAACTCCAGTCAATCCGAACGCGAAGCGGAGGAATCTACTAGCCGTTACCAAGCGCCGTGTGCGAACACTGTGATCGTAGTTGCGAGAGAGCGCTGCCTCCAAATTTGCCGCAAAAATACGCAAAAGGGCGCAAAAGGTGGACACGTTCTGTTTGCGCAGAGGCGATAAATCGTTTCAACTTTGGTTGGCTTCGAAA
>CALEZK010000184.1 GCA_937928585.1 uncultured bacterium
GTTTGTATGTCAGCGATGGCACGACGGCCATTATGCTGGTCAATGTCGATCTTTGCGTAATTAATCGCGAGTTGCGCGACCGAGTTTTGGAACTAGCCCCACCGGAAGTGCCCCGCGAGAATATTCTGCTGACTGCCACGCATACGCACAGCGCGCAGGGCGCGATGAATCGGTCCCTGGTTTTCCGTGCGGTTTCGGGCAGGTTCATGCCGGACGTATTGGAATCCACCGCGCAACGCATCGTGGAATCCATGCAATCCGCCATAGCGAGCCGCAAACGCGCCACCATTGGATTTGCAGTCACGACCCACGACAACCTCACCGAAAACCGCCAGGTCGAGGGTGGTCCTGTAGATTCCCAGATTGGTGTGCTGCGCGTGGACGACTCAGACGGCAACCCGATCGCGATTGCGGCGAATTTTGCTGCGCACCCGACGACGGTCGGGGGCGATGACAAGTTTGCGATCTCCGCAGACTATCCCGGAGTGTATTACAACGAACTCGAGGCAGTCGCGGGTGAATCCTGTGTTGCAATGTTCCTGAACGGCGCCGCGGGCAATCAGCGCCCCGCCAACCCGGAGAAGCATCAGGGTTGGGCGCATACGGAGTGGGTTGGCAAGCGTCTGGCTGCGAAGGTAATGGAAGCTGCAGGAACAATTACTTGCGGCGAGGCGACGTTGAGAATTGGCGGTTCTGTCCCGGAACTTCCTGCAACACTGACAACGTTTTTGCCGCCGTCGACCGTGCTTAAAACGCTGGAGATCAATGACCTCGTATTGACCTTTGTACCTGGCGAGCCATGTGTCGAGCTTGGGCTAGAATTGCGACGTCGCGCCATGCAACGCGGCTACAAGGCGCAGTTCACGGTCAGTCTGTCGAACGATCATCTCCTCTATTTTGTACCGCGGGAACAGTACTCTGGCGCATCGTACGAATGCGGCATGAGTATGTATGGCCCTGGAATAGACGATTGGATGTATCGTGAGTTCGATGCGCTGCTGTCCAAGGGCGAACCTTCAGCCACCCCGGATGCGATTACGGAAGCGCAGAAAAAAGACGTGGCGAATGGTATAGCGTTGCAGTTGCGCGGTTCGCGTTATGCAATCGGCCATCAACAAGGCGTGGCGTTGCGCGAAGAAATCGTCGAAGCTTTCGATTCGCAATTGGTTCAACGCTGTGAAGACGGAACTTTGATCCCTTCCGAAGGACTTTGGTCTTATGCGCCCGCATTCGTCAATCTAACGCCAATTGCCCTGCCTCGCCTGGGTATTGAGGCGCGTCAGATGCTAGCGACGCTATCGGAAAACACTTTTGATCTTCTCGAAGGGATTGCTGATGGCGCGGGGCTGCCATTTGACGCGGTTTGGTTGTTGCAGAGCGCACCCACTCTTGCGGCGCAGGCATCGATTGACGCAGTCTACAGTGCACCGCTGTGCACGATGGTGGCGATTACAGGAGAGCGCGCAGGCGCGGACCAGATTCTTCTCGGTCGCAATTTTGACAGTCCTGAGTCAGTTACACCCGTCGCATTCGAGGTTGTGCCAGAAAGCGGCATGCGCTATGCCCAAGTCGGATATCCCTGGAGTGCCGGCGCCTTTACGGCAATGAACGAAGCAGGGGTTGCCGTTGCGATGGAACGGGTTGAGGCACTCGGAGCGCCGAGTGCAACTGGTCCGCCGATTGAAATGGTCCTGTACGAAGCGATTACGAACGACCGCAGTGTGGCTGAAGTGATCATTCGACTGGAGAATGCGCCGCACCTGCGCGGCTATCACGTGATGATCGTCGATCCGGTGGCGGAAAACGCGCGGGTAGTCGAGTTGGGCGAGAGCCGAATCACGCGCGTCGCATCGGGGGGCGTGCTGCTTGGAATGAATCCTGACTTCGCCGGAGGAGATGCGAAGGCTCGCTATGACCGGCTAGCCGGCTTGGTCCGATCCGAGCGCGCGATTGACTCGGACGAATTGGCAAAGTTTATGTCGGATAGCGAGCCGGGACGAATCGGCAGCCAACGCATCCTGAATGAATTTACCCGCCACAGTGTAGTTCTTGAACCAAAATTTCGGCGCATGCATGTCGTGTTCCCCGGACCAGACGGGAAACTGGGTAAACCGCTCACGCTTACCGTGCGAAAGTCGGCACTATGAGCGAGACGGTTAGAAACTACACGGGGTCCGGCGGACCTTCGCGAAATGCCGGGTGGCAGCCGCGAGGGGGTTGCCTGCGACAGGTTGCAGTCGCGTCATTCATCCTCCTGGTTGCGCTCTTGTGGCTCACGCGCGACACAAACGACGTGGCGGAATTCATGCCCGCCGGCCTTCGGTATAACGTCGTGCTCGCCGACCCTGTAAATAGCCGCGAGCGCGTGTTGAAATCGGCGGTATGGAATGCGTGGCCGGATGCGGCGTCTCGCGAGAGAGTGCTGGAGGCACTTCGCAAAGATCCCGGTCTTCCGCAATGGGTGATGAACAACCTCGTTACGGAACGCCTGTACTTACTCGGCAGCGATGTGCGCGATTTCAGTGACATGCTGGCAATCACGCGTATGTCACGAATTGGAACTTTGCTGGAGAAATTTCATCGTATTTCAGGAGGCGTAACGAGCGATTACGCCGGCGGATTACGACTGCGCCATGCAGCGGATGGCAGCATCTACTATGCAGTGCGCGGGCGGGTACTGCTTATCAGCACCAGCCGCGAATCGCTCATTCGTTCATTGACGCTCGCCCCTGACACCGCGGTGGACGAAGCGACGCACGCCGAACTCGCGCGGGATGGCGTCGAGGATTTTCGCGGCACCGTGGAACTTGCCGAAGATGACCCGCTGGGCGACGCGTTCCAGTCGATTGCATTTGCCGTGCGCATCGATGCGGACAAGGCGTATGCAAAGTGTCACGCCATTATCCGCGAATCCGCGCGACCGCGATTTGGCCCATTGCTAAACGGCGCGAAGCCATTACCGCTCGAAGAGCCGTTGCCGGGTCCGATTGAGTTATCGGCGAACTTCGGCAAGCCTGTGCGCGAAGTGTGGGCCAGTCTTGGAGAAGCTTTGCAGAGTTCCGTCATCAATGCGGCACAATGGCAAACGTGGGAATCCGGCGGCGAAGCGGGAGTACCGACCAATGCGCAGGCGATTACCAACATGCTGGGTCCGTTGGGACCAAGTATTCGGCTTAGTTTCACGGGAATCGACGTAAACGAGATGGTTCCCGCGCCGACGATCGTTGGCACGTTCGCCACACCACAGGGAGTTGTGCCGGCACTTGATAAATTGCCGCCGCCACCGGCGGACGCCAAACCCTGGGACAGCTATCCGCGATATGACGCAGAGGCTAAACTGGCGCATATGCCATTGATTGGCGGTCCATCGCTGGAGCCGACCGCAATGCTCGCCGGCCGGCAACTTGTGATTAGTTCAAGTCGCAGTGCGGCAGAATCGCTTGTGAAAGCGATGCCCGCAGCCGCGACCATGCCGGAAGAGGCAAACCTGTTTATCCGGGTGCGCCCCAAGCCGGTGGTTGAAGAAGTGACCGCAGCACTCCGCCTGTTCGCGGAGGTCGGAATGTTGCGCGGCTACACACTTGAAGAGTTTGACGATGCCTCTGGCACTTGGGCAGCTTCCGCCGCCCGTGTGAGCGAGGTGGTCGTCATCGCGTCGGGCGTCGAGAACTCCATCGACGCTGAGCTTCGGGTGTTGTGTCCGCCACAATGAGCCCCAGTTTTGCACACGCGCATCTGGTGAGATAGGATCGTGAGAATAACCGCTGGAAGTGGATTCCGGCAGCAATGAGAGAGCATGACCGACCAGGAAACACCTTTTACGGGCGCTGAAGACGCCTTTATCGTCGATGAGACTACCGATGAGGTCTTGCGGCTGCACCTCGATAAATTCGAGGGACCGCTTGAAGTGCTGCTATACCTTATCAAGTCCCAAGAAATTGATATTTTCGACATTCCTGTCCTCAAAATCACCGAACAATATTTGCGCTTTATTGAAGTGATGCACGAGGAAAATCTGGATGTGACCGGCGACTTTCTGGTGATGGCCGCGACGCTGATCCAGATCAAGTCAAAGATGCTTCTGCCGCCCGATGTGGATACATCCGACGACGAGGAGTTTGAGGAAGAAGATCCGCGCCTGGAACTGGTTGAAAAACTGTTGGAGTATCGCAGGTATCGCGATGTGGCCGAGCGTCTGCAATTCCTCGAAACGGAGCGTGAGCGCCTCTTTGCGCGAAGCACGAAGCCGGCGCTGGATCTGCCGCCTGATGAAGAAGAGGAAATACTCGAGGTAACGCTTTACGATCTGATGAGCGCGTTCAAAGGTGTACTACGCTATTTTGTCGAAGACAATTTTCATACTATCGAGGGCGAAGGCGCCTCCGTTGATGAAAAAGTGGAATACATCGAAGGACGCCTCGAACGCGAGGGAAGCGTGGCGTGGACGGACCTGTTCAAGGATTGCCGGTCGCGCGTCGAGCTTGTATGCTGCTTCTTGGCGATTCTGGAGATGTGCCGGATGGGACGTCTGCGCGCGCATCAGCACCGGGCATTCGAGGAAATTCGGCTCTTCCCGGTGGAGCGCGAGTTGGAACCAGAAGGCGCGCCTGCGTGATTTTCTTCTGGCGGAGGCGTTCGCCGGAACCCTTAGGCAGGCAGGGAGAATCTCTTGCCGCCAAGCACCTCAAACGCGCGGGCTACCGAATTCTCGCGAGAAACGCGGTTTTTGGGAAATACGAGATCGACATCATCGCGCGGGAGGGAGACACTATTGCGTTTGTCGAAGTGAAAACGCGGCGCTCCAACGCGTTTCTTGAGCCCGAAGTCAACGTAACGCGTACCAAGCAGCAGCATATCCGCAAGGCCGCGGCCGCGTATCGCCATCAGAACCCCAGCCGCACCACCTATTACCGC
>CALEZK010000185.1 GCA_937928585.1 uncultured bacterium
CAGAACTGCGCCCGATCCTCGCCAACCAGAGCCGCGGCGGTGTCCAAACCTTCGGCGCTCGGTATCTCGCCTTCGCGTCCCAGGCGGATCTGCGCCAGCGCCTCGGCCGCCCGCGCATGCGTGCTCGAATCGCGAATGACGCGCTCAATGTCCGCCTCATTAAATCTCAGCTCAGGCGGGGTGTCTTCCGTCGCCATCAGATTCTAATCCTCGCCACATTTGCCGTTGTCATTCATGACGAGCGAGGCCCGCCGTTGCCTGCGACCCAAATATGTCGCCAATCCGAGGGTGCCACTCGGGTACTCCGTTTAGATAACCGCGCGTTTCGCCGGCGCCTTTGAAGGCCCAAACGTTCTCCCACATCGACTTGCTATTTGGTCGTGCCATCGCATCTCCAGACCGAGCCACAAAGCGCCTGCCAATCAAATCGGCATAGCCATCGGTGACTTCCTTGTCGAGCCCCTCGAGTCCATCCTGAGTGTCAAGCCGGCATCAATCTGACGGTCATTCGTCCCCATCCGCCACGCAAATGCCACCGCGTTGGGTGAACACCGCAGGCCCTTGCGGCTCAAAGCCGGCGATGCGTGATACTCAGCGCCGAAAGGTTCAACGCCCTCATTACCCTAGCGCAGTACGCGCCAGCTTAATTGCATGCACATCGCAGAGGACCTCCTGGAGTTCCGGACTGCTTCACGTCTTTACCGATGCATGGATATGCGCCACATTCTCATACCAGACCCAATCAAAGCCCGCCCCGACCGCAAGTCTGCCGAGTCGCCCCAATTTGGAAGGGTCAATCGGATAGGTGGTAAGGTCAGCCGCCCGACCTTCGTAGTGAAGACTGTTGCCTGCGTGCTCGTTATTTTCGTCCCAGGCTTCCGTGACGCGCAGTTTCGTCCCGGTCCATTCGGTAGCCGTAGCTGTAGCCAGTTTCTCGAGCGCCGTACGCAGTTTGGCGCTCATCATGCGATCAGCCTCGGTTCCCTCTTCATCCTTAAATACAATGCTCGGGTGCGTACATTTTTCTAATGTGGTGAATTCTTCGTCCTGGCGGGTAATTTTCTTTTTGATGGCGCCGCATGTGGCTTCTTCGCCTGCATTGGGAACCTTCTCATGCAGATGAAGGTCGTTGTTAGCGGCGAAACCCACAAGTGCAAAGGACTCGCGGCAAGATTCCGGTCCTAGATGGCGCGCTGCGCCACGAGCCGCCACTCCAGCCTCATTTGCACGAGAAAGTCCGACGGTCTGTGAATTTGGGCCACCGAGCGATCGTACTGACGCGGTAATGTTTCCGACGGAGAGCGTAATCTCGACATGCTGGCCGCGCTGGAACAACGTCGCGTGCTGCGGGTGGTTCATCGCCTCCAAGAGAGGTTTCAGGGCCGCACTTACTACAGCGTGTGGTGC
>CALEZK010000186.1 GCA_937928585.1 uncultured bacterium
AGGTATCGCAAGCCAGCATGAATGAGCGGATCCGAAAGAACCTCCTTTGGGTAGTCGTTGCGGGACTGCTCTTGGCGGTGGCGTTTGCAGTGAAGGCGCCCTACGTGGCATATGCGACGTATGCGTTTCTTTTGCTGGTAGTCATTGCCAATCTTTCCTCGCTGGCCTGGCTATCGGGTCTCGATTGCACGCGTTCGATCAGTCAGCACGTTCTTGCGCAAGGCGAGGACGTCGATATCCATGTCACTCTTACCAACCGACGTGGCTGGCCAATACCGTGGATATTCATTGAAGACATTGCGCCGCGTGGTTTTCCGTTGGACGGCGACAACTCGCGATTGGCGATCCTGATGCCGGGGCGCTCACTTACGTTGAGCTACCGATTGACGTGCCCGAAGCGCGGCTATCATCGCATCGGCCCATTGCTAATGGAATCTGGCGATTTGTTTGGATTGCAGCGGCGCTTCAGGACCGGCCAGCAACAGGATTACATCTCCGTGCTGCCGACGGTCGCGTATATCGACACGTTCAATGTGGCCGCGCGCCGGCCACAGGGTCCTGTGAGGATTAGCAATCGGGTATATGAAGATCCGACGCGAATTTCCGGCTTGCGCGAGTATGTTCCGGGCGATCCGCTGAATCGCATTCATTGGAAGGCTTCGGCGCGCACGGGCGAACTTTTCGTGAAACAGAGCGAGCCCTCGAATGTGCTGGGGGGGACCCTCGTGCTGGATCTGTTCTCGCCTCTGTACCAAGGGGAAGACGCAGAAGAGCGGATGGAACTGGCGATTACAACGACGGCATCGATTGCGTACCTGTTGCAGATGTCCGGCGAGCAGGTTGGGATGCTCACGAACGCGCGAGACGCCGCGGAAGTCGCGAAGTACGATGTGGAATCGCGCGACTCCCTTTCCAAACAGGAAGCCGAGTACAACGTAGTGGGCGAAGACGTTTCTACGCGCTTGAGCCCGCTGACTGTTCCTACGCGAAGGAGCCCGGTACAGGCATTGCAGATCGTCGAGAACCTCGCGCGTGTGTTGCCGACCGACGGACTCGATATCGGACAAACCTTACTTTCCCATTACGAGCGGTTGCCGCGCGACGCTGCATTGATAGTCGTCGTGCCTACGGTGAGCGAGGATTTGGGACTCGTGCTGGCCCAGATAAAGTTGAGTGGATTTGCGGTGACGGTGTTTTTGATTAGAAATCAGGGGGCCTACGAACGATCGGCGGCGCTATTGCTGGCGCATGAAATCTCATGCATTCATATCGAACATGAACGACAACTTCACGAAATATCCCCCACACGCATCGGGCGGTAGCGGGTACCCCGACGAAGGGGCAACGGACTTCCATTCGCTGTTGGAATCCGAGGCGGCGGCGCTTGCTGCCGCGCCGGTGAACCAGCAGATCAGGAAGCGCGCCCCGGAGGTCACCGATTTTCAGTCGCTGAAACGCAGCGTGGCTGTGGTGAATAAGCCTTATCAGGAGCGATCCTGGACGGATTTTCTGCTGAGCGCGACTACGCCGCTGATGATTCTGGTAATGGTTGCGTCCGTGATTTTCTTTTTGCTCGACGTTCGATTTGTGTTCACGGAGGTACACGACTGGAACCTGCGTTGGTTTGCGTTCTGGTTTGTCTTGGGGGTGGTCGCGCTGAATCGGTTGATTGCGCGGGATGGCAAGGAGGAAAGCATTCTATACGCTGGCGCGCTGCTCGTCGTTTCAATCGCTTACACCGTTTTGACGACCGGCGCCTACGATGTTGGCAGTGTGGCGAAGACGTTTTTGAACCAGCAATGGGTCGCGACGGTATTTAACACGACCATCATTCTTTTTGTTTGGTGGTTCACCAACCGGCTTACGCATGAGTGTTGTGTGGATGACAATCCCTACGCGGGCGAAATTGGGATGTTTACCGGCACCGCGCTCAAGTTTCGGAAGGCCTTGCGCAAGGAATCAGTAAATACGGCCAAGCGCGAATTTCTTGCGGACGGACTTTTGGACATGGAAGCAGTCGACCCGCTCGATTGGAAATCGCCCGAGAAGAAACCGAAGTTCAATCTCGACGCGATGGCGGAGCGCCTTCCGCGCCGTCACCCGGGCATTTCCATTTTTTACTTTTCGGTGCCGGTCATGGCGATATTTGCGCTGGGCCAACGCGTGATTCAGCACGGCGGTGAGCCTATGTTGTTGGCCGGGCACTTTTATCTGGCTTGTTACACGGTATCGGCGTTGTCACTGCTCATGTTATCGAGTTTGGCGGGATTGCGCGAATACTTTCGCGCGCGGCGTGTCCGCTTGC
>CALEZK010000187.1 GCA_937928585.1 uncultured bacterium
ACAGGAGCGCACACCAACGGGCAGCGCGAAGCGCGCGCCGGCGCGTGGCGATAGACATAGTAAGACTGCAAACAGGCATAACACCAAGTGTCCTTCCGAGAATAAGTCCGCAGCACAGACCCGCGTAACAGTAACAATGTACGGGGTGTTCCGGCAACCGTTACACTGCGGAGCGTTCGCGCCAGCATTATCCCGCGCGATAGGGCACTCGGTCGGCGTTCGGGATTCGCGGGGTGAGGTCGGTTTCGGTGACAACGACGATGCCGCCGGGGGAGACGTGGAAGCGTTTCGCGTCTTCGCGGATGTCATAGCCGATGGTGGTGTTCTCGGGGACGTAGATGTCGCGTTCGACAATTGCGCGGCGGACGCGGCAGTTCCTGCCGATGGTTGATCCCTGCAACAGGATGCATTCCTCAACGTGGGAGTAGCTGTTGACGCGCACGTTGGGCGACAAGACACTGCGCTTTACAAGCCCACCGCTGACGATACACCCGAGACTGACAATGGAGTCGACCGCCGCGCCAAACCGGACGCCTTCCGCGCCGAACACGAATTTTGCGGGCGGCAAGTTGCGCAGGTGGGTGCGAATCGGCCAGTCGCTGTCGTAGAGATTGAAGATTGGATCGATGTCTACAAGATCCATGTTGGCTTCCCAATAGGAATCGAGCGTGCCGACATCGCGCCAGTACTGCGCGCTCTTTTTGTTCTCGTCGCGAAACATATATGCGAAGACTTGGTGGGTCTTGATGAGTTCCGGAATGATGTCCTTGCCGAAGTCGTGTGAGGTTTGCCGTTTCGAATCGGCGATCACGGCCTCTTTCAGCACGTCCATATTGAATATGTATACGCCCATCGACGCGAGTGCCGTGTTGGGTTGATCGGGAAGCGACGCTGGGTTCATCGGCTTCTCTTCGAACGCGGTGACTTGCGCGGTGTAGTCCACGGAAAGCACGCCGAAGCGGTTCGCCTGTTCAATCGGCATTTCAAGGGCGGCGATGGTGAGCGCGGCCTTGTTGCGGCGGTGAAACGCGATCATTTCACCATAGTTCATCTTGTAAATGTGATCGCCGGAAAGTATCAGCACCTCCTTCGCATTGGTTGGGGCGATGGAAAACATATTCTGGTAAATCGCGTCAGCCGTGCCGAGATACCAGTCTTCCCCGACGCGTTTCTGCGCGGGCACTGACTCGATGTATTCGTTCAAATCGCCGGGCAGCATGCCCCACCCCTCGCGAATGTGGCGCACGAGGGATTGGGATTTGTACTGCACGAGCACCAGCACGCGCCGGCAGTTCGAATTGAGGCAGTTCGACAGCGTGAAATCGATGAGGCGGTATTGTCCCCCGAACTGCACCGCGGGCTTCGCGCGTTCGTTGGTCAACGGATAGAGCCGTTCACCCTGCCCGCCCGCAAGCACAACGGCGAGCACGTCGCGCATGTCGTAAAGTTCAACCATCGCTTTCCCCCATTCCGATGAACGCGCGGCACGGCGCTCCATCCGCGCCAACTATGTGCATGGGCAATACGATAAACGGATATACGCCCGCGGCGAAATTTTTGAGGAGCAAGCCTTCGACCACGAACACGCCGGCGGCCAGCAGTATGTGGTGAGTGGGTTGCCCCGGCTGTTTGAACGGCGCAACGGAGAGATAATCCACGCCGACGAGTCGGACGCCGTCATCCACGCAACGTTGCGCGGCACACGCGTCGAGGGCCACATAGTCCTTCAGAAACGGGGCGTCATGTGGATATTCGGCGTTGCGCGTTTTGAACAACACGCGCGGCGGAAGCTTATCTATCGGCAAATCTTTGGCACGAATGATCTCCACGTCCGGCAAATCGATAAGGAGGGCTTCGCCGAAGAAGATCTGCGTGTCGACTTCGTGCAGTTTTTCACCATCGTTTTCAAAATGCCACGGCGCGTCGCAATGCGTTCCCGTGTGGGTGCTCAGGGAGATCGTGGACACGTTGCAACTCTCGCCTTCGGCGATGCGCGCTGCTGCCTCGAAGGTGAATGCTGGATCGCCCGGCCATACGACCATTGATGGTTGCATTGGAATGGTTACATCAATCCACCGCATGAAAGTGCTGAAACCCCCGCGAAAAAAACACCGCGTTGCACGCAATTCAGTATGGCGCAGAAGGAACGGCTGCGCAACAAGGTAGGAGCGCGAGCATTGGCCACGCGACACCCCCCAAGCGTCGTGCAGTGCTTCTGGGGGGCAAAGATCTGTTGGTGAATGTGCGCCAGAATCCGATTACGATTACCATGCCCGGGCAAAAGCACGACGAGCCAAGCAATCGCCACGCGCGAATAGGAGTCCATCAAAATGCGGAAACACATCAAGATCTTCGCAGGCGTCATTGCGGGCTGTGTCTGCTTCCCTTTGCTTTCATTCTCCGCGGAGCCGAATACTTCCAGTTCCTCCGCGGTGCGCGGGCAGATTGTGCTTTCCCGCGCCAGCAACGAGTGGATGTCACAGCAAATCGAAGAGCCGTGCATCTTGCCGAATCCGAAAGTGCCGGGCCGCTTGATCATGTTCTACGGCGCGGTGCCGGCGTCGAATCGCGCGTATGCTGCCGTGGGCAAGGCGTGGGCAGACGTCAAAGATCCGTTCACCTGGCATCAGGACGAGTCTAATCCGGTGTTTCGTCCCGGCCCAACTGGCTGGGATTCAGCGAGCTTCCGGCTCGACACCGTGCTGTATATCCCCGAAGAAGACGCCTACTACATTTACTACTCGGGCACGACGGGCACCGTACAGGACCGAATCGGGCTGGCGATATGCCCTGTAGGCGAAGATGGGTACTCCGAAGTGACCGCGGAAAACATCAAACGCTACGGCGACACGCCCGTGCTTGCGCCGGAACCCGCCGCGCCCTATCACGAGGACATGGCGTCGCAAGCGGCGGTGATGCGCGAATGGAACGAAGCAGAGAAACGCTGGGACTGGTACATGTACTACTCGTATCGCGGGAAGGACGGCATCCTTCCCGGAATACGACTTGCGACCTCGCAGGATGGCAAGAAGTGGACACGCCAATTCAATAAGGATGATCCGCGCGGCATGGGCCAGATTTTTCAGTCCACACCGAATGCGTATTACGAATGGCACCAGATTCTGAAGATCGAGAATACATATGTGCTCTGCATTGAAGTCGGCGTGGATCAGGGCGCGCGCTGGCGGCCAGGCTTGGCGGTGAGCACGGATCCGGTGAAAGGCTGGACACAACTCGATCTCGATACCATGTTGCAGACGGAATGGAAAGGCCTATACAGCGACGACACCATTTATCACGTCGCCACGCCGGCCTTCTACGAAATCGCCGGCAAGTGGTACCTGTTCTGCCAGGCATGCGCGAAACCGGGAAACAATGTGTACACCGACGGTGCCTGGGAGATGTGGGCGGTCGAATGCAATCGCGTGATCAAAACGCGAGAGGGGTGCGCCGACTTGTGGATTCCCGGAGTAGCGCAGGCGAAGTAGGCGGGCCAGCGACGCGAAGTAGCTGGCACTTTCCAGATTCCTCGGTATCGGATAATCCAACCATGGTGATCGCAAAAGTAGATTCAGAGAATCGAATTCTGATTCCGAATTGTCAGCCCGGCGACTTATATGAGATGCAGCAGGTCGCTGAGGGGCGCTTGTTGCTGGTGCGTATCGATAATCCAAAGGTCGCGCCGATGATGAAGCAGGCCTCGCTGGATGCGATTAGATAATCGCCGCTTCGGCTAACGATGTCGTGGGAGGAATTGCAGGAGTTGATCCGCGAGATACGCCCTTTCTCGAAGTGAAACGTCTGACTCACGCTTTCGAATCCGGGTAATCTACTATTGGATCGCATGCGTCTGTCGTGGTGGGGGAAGCCTAAGCAAATCACGGGAGATTCTCGAGTTACTTCCCTTCGCTTGTCCTGTCGTGCTGAAGCAATCCGCCAGTACTAACCCGCGCCCGGCTGCGGCAAAACATACAGCATCAAGTAAATAATCACGCCGGTGATCGAAACGTACATCCACACGGGCCAGAGTATCTTGGTGATGCGCACGTGTTTGTCGAACTTGCCTTTGAATGCAAACCAGACCGCGGCGAGGATAAACGGCGTCATGATCGTTGCGAGGGGCGTATGTGTACCGAGGATAGCGAGGTATAGGTAGCGCGCGGGGCCCTGGCCCTGATAGCGCACCGTGCCGACGTTGTAATGGTAATAAAGGTAGCACGCGAGGAAGATCGCGGAGCACGCGAGCGCGGCGACCATCAGGCTGCGGTGCGTGTCGCGTTTACCCGCCTTGATTGCGCGCCACCCGAGGAACAACAAGATCGCGGCGGTGCCGTTCAGTGTAGCGTTAATCGTCGGGAGTGTGGGGAGATCCATTGGCAATCCAGTTGGCGTATTGCGTTGATGGGATGGCACGCGAGCGCCATCCCGCCCGCCATCAGTGTTGTTCTTCCAGCAACCGTTCAATGTCCGCGGCGCATTCACGCACCGACATCTCTTCCATGCCTTCGTAGTAGCCGCGCATGTTGCCCTGCGCATCCACGAGGATGAATCGGCGGCTGTGCTGCATGGGGTCGTCGGGCACACCGACTTTGAAGCCTTCTGTTCCGGCCATCCGGTGAATCTCGCTTATCGGACCGGTGAGAAATTTCCAGCGAGTCGTATCGGCTTCATATTGCTTCGCGTATGAAACCAGAACCTCAGGCGTGTCTTTCTCCGGTTCGACGCTGATGGATACGAAGCGGACGCTATCGTTGTTCTTAAAATAGTCCTGCAGCGCGCCCATGTGCCGGGCCATCACCGGGCATGCGCCCTGGCAGCGCGTGAGAAAGAAATCAGCTACCCAAACTTTTCCTTTGAGAGAATCGCTGGACCAATCCTTGCCCGACTCATCAATGAGTGAAAACGCGGGGACAGGACCAAGGTTTGGCAACGCCGCTTGCTCTGCCTGCGCCACGGGAAGGCCGGACTGTTGCATACGGCCACGCATCAACACCGGTGTGAGACTTAGCAACACGAGAATGACGCTCAGAATGAGCACAAGTCCAATACGGCGGGACTTCACGGGACAACTCCTAAAATTGGAAGCCGTAGTCGAGCGCGATCAACGCAAGCAACATCGGCAGATAAATAATCGACATGCGCAACACGCGGCGCGCGTCAACGGTCGAACCCGAGCGGACAAGCGGTATGCAGGACGCGAACATCAATACGCCCAGCACCAGCGCGCCTACGAAGTAAATCGTGCCGGAGAGACCAAGGTACGTCGGCAACAGTGAAACAGGAATCAACAACGCCGCGAACCCCAGAATCTGCCGGAACGTGCGGCGCCCATCCGGATCTTCCGACGGCAGCATCTTAAATCCGCCTTTGGTGTAATCCTCGCGGAAGATCCACGCAATGGAATAGAAGTGCGGCTGTTGCCAAATGAAAAGAATGCCAAACAACACCCACGCGCCGGCTTCCACCTCGTTCGTGGCAGCGGTCCATCCGCCCATGGGCGGCAGCGCGCCGGGAATCGCGCCGATAAGCGTGTTGAGCCACGACATCTTCTTCATCGGGGTATACACGAGCACATACAGAAACGCCGTCAGCAACGCGAGAAACGCGGTGAGCAGATTGACCTTCCAGAGGAGAAGCAACGTGCCGCCAAGCACGAGATACGCGCCCATGAGCAGCGCGTGGTGCGGCGGGATCTGCCCTCCCGGCAGCGGGCGGTTCCGCGTGCGGTCCATGCGCGCGTCCGATTCGCGTTCCAGGAAATGATTCAGTGCGCCCGACCCAGCGGAAGTCATGGCGACGCCAATCAGCAGGAAAAGAAGTCCGTCCCACGCCGCAAACCCATGAAATCCACGGCCCGCCATGAAAAAGCCAAGCGTCGCCGTGACGAGCACCATCGTCAGGATGCGCGGCTTCGTCAGCTCGACATAGGCGGCGAACATAGAACGATTTCGATTGGCGGTGTTGGATCGCACGATGGTTACCCAATAGTATAAACGGCAACGCGGAGCGTCTGCTAAATACCGATAGTATACCGTGAAAACTTTCTCGATTTCCACTAGTCGCGATCTGAATCACAAGGGCTTGACCATATTCTTGACGACCAGGCACCCCACGGCCAACCCACAAAGTTAGTTTGGATTTCAATTTCGCCCCAAAGGGGCGGTCGGCTTGTAGCCACGGGTGTAGCGGAGTCCGCCAAGAGCGGACGTAGCACAACCCGTGGAATCAGTTTTATTGTCCCATTGTGCCCCGGAGCGGCAAAGGACACACTGAACGACCGGCTAACCGCTGGTGTTTCCTGCTTGGGTGCGTTTGACTTACAATGGACGCGGATGTCGAAGTGCAGTAACGAGATGATGTGTACGCACCCGTTGCGGCCGGGAGTAGTTGGTTTCGATGGTCCGAATTGAGGCGATTCGCAGACGGCCCGAAAACTTCGGCGCGTTTGTTGAGGAAGTGTCCGAGGGACTCTGCACGCTCTACGGCGAGGCCGCGGCAGAGGACTACCGCCAAAAGGCGCCGGTCGCGATCAACGCGTCCATCACGCATCCCGCGGTCCGCGCCTGGATTGCCGCCGACCCGGAGGAAGAGGGGCATGCGCGGGCAATGCTCGTCTCCGCGGTCCGCGAAGGGATGGGTCACATCACGTTTTTGCATGTTCTCGAGCCGTTTGCTGGCCAGGGTCTTGAAGCGCGTTTGGTGGAGTCGTCCGTCGCACAGCTCAGGGCCGATCGGGTTTCGGGAATCGCCGCGGAGCCTGTGGCGTTGTGCCCACTGGACCTGGCCGAGACTTTTGCCCGGCTTGGATTCTCCCGCGTGGAACGGCAACTCATGGTTGCACCGTTATATGGCGGTCCTTTGGAATCATCGATTCTGTTGGACAGCGTGAGCGCGGAGCCGAAAGACTACAACCGCGTCGCGGAGATTATTGTCGAGGCGTACGCAAACCATCCCGGTCGGGAATTGCACGCGGAAGTACGCACCCGCGCAAGTGCTGAGACATTTGTGCGCACTGCTGCGGACGGCGCCTACGGGCCGACGCGGCCCGGATTCATGCGCGTCCTTCGCCGGGCAGGTCGCGTCGTTGCCGCGGTGGTGGGTTGTGAGGCCGCACCTGGTGTAGGCTTTGTGTTGCAGATCGTCGTGCGGCCCGAGGCGCAGGCCGGAGGTCTTGGCACGTTGTTATTGATGGAATTGGCACAGGTATATCGCGAGGCCGGTCTTTCGTCGATTGCACTGGGCGTGACGACAAACAATCCCGCCCTGCGCTTGTACGAGCGGCTGGGCTTCCGAAAGAAAATTCCGGTCGACGCATTCGTCTGGTGGCGATAACACCGCGAGGGATAACATGAGTACAGCACTGACATTCTGCCTGGCGCTCTCGGCGGCCTTCGGCGCCGCCATGCCGTCCTTTCCCGCCGAGATGGACTTTCTGAATCAGCTTCCTGCCGAAGACGAAGACAAGGTGGTTGACGCAGTACGTCAATTTACGCTGCTCCAGATTTCCCTGATGGAATGGGACATGGAGATCATGCAGGAACTGGCGGTAATCGAGAACGGCCAAGACGATGCTCGCGTACGGGGCGAATCCGCCAAGAAACGCGTGGCGCAAGTGGGGGAGGCGCTGAAAGTGCTGACCCAACGGTATCCGCGCAACGCGCGCGCGCTGAATTATTATGGCGAGTACTTGTACGATTATTCGGGCGACGAAGTAGGCGCCCTGCGTTATTGGAAAGAGGCGACCACGTACGACGACAAGCTTGCATTGCCCTACAACAACCTCGGAATTCACTACTCGCATACGGGGCAGCTGGCCTTCGGCCTGGATAACTATAAAAAAGCCCTCGAACTTGAACCGGACAATCCCGATTTCAAGTTCAACCTTGCGCAGACATATCTGATAAACACCGCGGAAGTCGCGAAGCACCTTAAGTCCGACGAGGTCAAGGTGTACAAGGAAGGAATGCAGCTCAGCAAGGAAGCCGCGGAAGCCAAGCCGTCCGATTACAAGTTGCAGGAAGACTACGCGACGAATTTTTATGCAGCTGACCGTTTCGACGTAAAGCTGGATTGGGCCGACGCGGCGGCGGCGTGGCAGCGCGCGCGGGCGGCGGCGGGCAACAACGATCAGGTCTTCTTCTCGTGGTTAAACGAGGCGCGCGCGTGGATTCGCAAACCCAACGTGGCGAATGCGGAAAAATGTCTGCGGGAGGCCTTGGCGCTCAGACCAGACAATCCCGTCGCGACGCAGTTGTTGGAAAAAATCACTTCCGGCGCGGTGGAAGACGCGAAGGCGAACTAAGCAAGCATGGCCGAACCGGAACGTTCCACAGGGCCTTCGCGCGCGCGCATTCGGCCCGCGCGCAAGGCATTCTATGTCGTTGTCATCCTGGTCGGGATCGTGGTGTCGTATTGGATGGGGATTCGCGGGCTTGCGCCGTTTCGCGTGCCGTCGGAGTCCATGCTTAACGCCCTCCAACCCAACGATTTCATCTTCACCCTTCCGCAAGAGACCTATGCGCGCGGGGACATCGTCGTGTTGCACGACCCCCTGTTGCCCGGCGGCTTTCTTGTAAAGCGAATCGTCGGGCTCCCCGGCGACAAGATAGACATCAACTACGGTTACCTGTCCATCAACAACGCCTACGCCTCGGAACCGTACATTCGCGAGCCAATGAACTATTTCCTCCAAGGCATTGAAGTCCCCGACGGCGAAATGATCGTGCTCGGCGACAACCGGAACGAAAGTGAAGACGCCAGTCGATGGCTGATCGATCCGGATACCGGCGAAGCGATCGATGCAACCCGCGTTCAGTCGGATATTGTGGACGGAAAACGCTGGAAACGCACGGTCCCGATGAATTCGATTATAGGAAAAGTCGTGTTCCGGTATCTTCCATTCAGCCGGTTTGGCGTGGTCTCGTCCTTCCCCCTGAAGAACTCCAAAGGAGAGTAACTGACGGGATTGTTGCTCGGGCGCGGGCGAATCTGTCAGGCTTTCGTTAAATGAAATTACGTGGTCTCCGATGAGCAGTTTTTACTATCAAGATCGATATTCGATTTCGGCGTCGTCCGGGCGGCCGGTGACGTATGCCGTGCAGCGGTTGATTCTCGCAAACGTCATCGTGTTTGTCGCGCAGTTGCTGATCGCCGTCCCGCTGTGGCGCTTGGGGCAAATCGAGCTCGACCAGGGCGCTTCCACGTGGCGGCCCGAGTACTGGTTCGGCCTCAATCCTGGTTTATTTCGCTATGGCGCGGTGTGGCAAGTCGTCACCTACATGTTTTTGCACGGCGGATTGTCCCACCTTTTCTTCAACATGCTGACGCTCTATTTTTTTGGTCCAGAGGTGGAGCGAATCCTCAGCACGCGGCAGTTCTTCCGGTTTTACATCTTATGCGGCGCGGTCGGGGTCTTGGCCGATTTTGGCCTTGCGATGCTCAACGGCACGAACGTACCGGTGATTGGCGCAAGCGGCGCAACGCTCGGCGTGGTTGCCGCGTTCGCGACTGCATATCCCAAGCGGGAGATTACCTTGTTTGCGCTTCCTATTCCGCTATACGCATGGGCGGTGGCAGCCCTGTTCTTTCTTCTAAGCATCATGGCAGCGGGCGGTCCGGGCACGGCTTGGGCAACGCACGCGGGGGGCATGGTGTTTGGCTTCCTCTACATGAAGGCCGCGCCGACTGTTCGGACCTGGTTCGAGCGCGCGCCGAAAAAGCGCCAGAAGCCCGGCGGCGACCAGTCCGATCCCTTGGGTGACGCCGTAGACAACATATTTCGGTTCGACGAAGAAAAGCGCCGAAGAAAGTAACGCGCGGCGACCATGATTCCCAGTTTGAACGAATTCCTGATTATGGCAGTGGTGATCGCCGTGCTCAGCATGACGGGTATCTGGCCGCAGATTATCCGAGGCATTCGTCAGCTTCGCGGTGAACGACTGGAAGACGAAGCGCCCGTCTCGCAGCGAGACATCGACCTCGCATATAAAATGCTCGGTGTATCTCCGTCCGCGCCGTGGCCCGAAGTCGAGCAGGCATTTCGAAAAAAGGCAAAGCTGCATCACCCCGATCACGGCGGCGATGATGATGTCATGCGCGCGTTAAACGATGCATACGGACTGATTAAGCGCGCCAGAAAGACGATGCGCTAACCGGCATTTACTTGCGCCGTGGAATACGCTCCACCTGAAACCCGACGTTCGCCAGCACCCGCGGCGCGGCGCGCACGATCTCCCTGGCCCGTTCGCGGTTTTCTTCATCGAGTTTGTCCCACGGCACAAGGCCTGGATGTGTCGTCTTCGTCTTTGCGCCCGCGGCATACGAAATACCGGCGTTCTTCTTCTCCTCACACCAGCGGTCATGCTCCATGATCGCCATGCGCTCGATTTCCGAATCCTCGAACGTGTAGTGCTCCGCTTCCCAGTCATTAAGCGGAACGATCTGGTAGCCGCAGGCGCGGAGGCGTTCGGCCAGGTGGTTCGCCTGAAGACGATTCGACCGTTGCAGATGGGCCGGCAGTTTTTCCCACGGCGCGATGGCCGGATCGGCATCAGGCGATGCCGGGCCGTGTTGCGCGAGATATTCGGCATGCAATCCCATTGCGATAATGTCATGCATCGACATGCAAAGGCGGGACGGCAAACACGTCTCGTCGAGCAGGTGAAACGCGCGAATATTCGTCGCCGGCGCGGCGGTATCGCGCTTGGTAAACATCGCGGCGAATCCCGTTCCCTCCGACATGCGCACGACAACGGGAACGCTGTCGCCGCTGCGTTCAAGCCTGCGATTTATCGCGAAGGCGGCATTGAGCGCAACGCCGTCACCGTCAAAGGTGATATACACGGCTGACGCCGTGCACGCGCCTTCCGCGTCATAAAGAAAGTTTCCCAAGGAAAACGCGGTAGACGTCGATTCAAGCGCCTCAAATTGGAATTCGCATACCGAATCCAGATGCGGATGGCGAACACGCAGACGCTCCAGGTTTTGCGGGCCGGATTTGTCGATGACAGTAACGCGCATGCGATTGGCCGGTGAACCGCCGGCATTGCGCCACTCGCGCGCCGCCTGGGTGATGAGGCTTGCGCCGAAGCGCCCGGGGCCCACGATGATTATATGCGGAGCGCGAACATGAACGGCATCCGGCGCGGTGTCGAAGAAAGGATGATGTGCAAGCAGCAGACGCGCGCCAACCTCGTGAATGCAGAAATAGTCGATGCGAAAGGGGGATCGCGAGAGCGTTTCAATTTCACGTTCGCGGAGAAAGCGGCATAAATCGAGGTCCGCGATATGCGCAAAACACGCGGGCACATTCTGGCGCGCAGGATCGATGAGCGTGCGGCAAACCGCGGCGATCTCCGCGTTGCATCCGTCTTCTCCCGTGAGCGCGAGGACAACCTTGGCGCGCGAAACCGCGGCGCGCCGCAAGAGCACTGCATCGCGCGCGTCACCGGTGAGAAGAATGATGTCGCGAAACCGAAACTCGTCCCGGTGCGCATTGCTGCGCGATTTGTCGATCACGACGACGTGGCGGTTAATCGCGCGGAATTCCTTGGCCAGCATCGAGCCCTTCTTGCCCAGCCCGCAGATTACGACGTGGTTGCGCCAGAACAAAAGGCGCAGCAGGTTGAAGCGCTCCCAGAAGAGACTCCCCAATCCAAGGATCAGCGCGTTCGCGAAGAGCAACGGCGTAGTGAAGCGCGCGACTTCCAGTTGCCACGGCACTGGACTGGTAACGTCGGCGCTTAGATTGATCGTCTTGAATGTTTTGTACAGCGCGTCGAGGTTGGAGGCGTTGCCGCCGAGTTGAATGCGAAACCCCACGAACCCAAGCGCGAGCGACGCAACGATGAGGATCAGGCTGAGCAGCCAATACCAATCGCGCAACCAACCACCGACGGCGTCGCGAAGCGAGCGCTTGCGCGACGAGCCCGATGCGTAGCGTTGGTCATGGTTTGCCACTGCAAATCATCTCCCACACGGATTGCCTGGCTTTATGGCACGATTGCAAAAATCCCCTGCGTCATTTTGCATGATCGGGCCGATTGATTGCACGGCAGGCGGCCCGGAGGGCGTAGAACCCGATTATGAGCGATATGATCAGCCAGAGCGTTCCCCAGACGACGGCGGGCACACCGGTTTGATGCGCGAGAATTGTGGCGTCGGACACGGCATGCCCTGCGTCAAAGACATCGCTCTTGATGTCGAGCGGGGCATAAAGGCAACTCGTCAAGCCGATCACTTTCAGCGCAACGTCGTTGGGAGCATGCGGGAAGTAAAAGGATGTCAGAATCAGCGCAACTGCAGCGATGGTTGCGAATGCAAAGCCAAATCCGATGAGCGGTCGGATCCAAATAAAGGTTGCGAGAAGCAGTATCGCGCCGAGAATACCGGAAAGGACGTGCGCGGAGCGGGTCCGGGAAGTTGCGTAAAGGATCGCCGCGCCGCAAAGTAGACTGCCAATGTAACCGGCGGAGACGATTATGAAAGGGATGCCACCGCGCGTGATACAGTGACCGCCTTCCCGGTGGTTAATCTGTATCTCGACGATTTCGCCCCCGGTGAGGAGTGCAGCGGCGCCATGGCTGAATTCGTGAAACACGACAACAAGCACGCGCAACGGATACACGACGAATGTATTCCATAGCAATGCGATGATGACCGCGAGAAAAATGAGGATCGCGAGTTGTCGCCAATCAGTCTTGTTTGATGTTGCGGCGGGCATCGCGTAACCGTGCATCGGCAATAGGGAGTGGATCAAGTTTGATGGTGTCGGCGCAATGCCCAATGCCGTTTCCTGCTCCCGCCGCGATGGGACTTTGTGTACTAGTTCTTGTCCTGCTCTGAGCAAATGATTCGTGTTCAATTACGATGCGTTTACCTAGCGGTAGACTTGCTTGACAGGGGCTCGTGAATTTTGGCACGATACCGCTCCGCGTGGGCTTCAGGCCCAACTTAGGACGCCTTCGGGCTGTCGAAGGCGGCTGCGAGATGGTCAATTCGGGCTAAATTGTTTTCTCGAACCCACTAACTCGTGATGGAGTACCGTGGAAAAAGCTAGACATAACTCTGTCTCGGCGTCGGCCTTGCCGGCGATCGCGAAGCATGAGAAAGCGCTGATCGAGAAGGAGCAGGCTGCGCAGGCCGAGGCCAGACAACTGGTCGATGCGGCAAGGGCAGAGGCATACTCGATTCACGAAGCATGCAACCAGAAGATCGCCGCGGAAGTAGCCGCAATCCGGCGCGCAGGCGAGGAAGATCGCGAATCCGAGCGTCAGAAGTATCAGGACGCTTTCGAGCGCAAACTTGAAGCCATGCGCGTGGACGCCAAGGCCCGCGCACATACAGCCATCGACGCGGTTATCGCGCTCGTGCTGCCCAGGGGAGCCCGCTAATGGCAATCGCCCGGATGGAACGGCTGGAAATTGTCTGCCTGCGGAACGAATTGGCAAAAGTAACTGCCTATCTGCAGGAACAGGGCGTGGTGCATCTGGAAGAAGTCGCCCTCGCCGTCGAGGAAGCCCCCGAGTTTCTGAACCGCGTCGAACTCGACGAAAGCCAAAAGAAAGAATCCAACGAATTCGAGGATTTGCATCGCGCGGCGAAGGAAGTGCTCCCGCTGCTAACGGTCAAGCCGTCTGCGCAAAGTATCAACGCCGCCGCTTTTGTTCTGGGTAAGAAATCCGACCACGAACTGGAACGGCTGGTGGCTTTGCACACCCGCGAAATTCGCTCCCTGACGCGTCGCAAACTTAATGCACTGGACAATATCGAGCTGCTGGAGCAGTTCCAGAAGGTTTTGGAAAATGTCGTGCCGCTGTTTGGCGGTCGAGACGTTGCTTTTGGCAAGGAAGCGCGGGCCATCGTCCTGAAGGGCGATGTTGACGCAGCGCTTGCCCGCCTCGAAGAGCGTCGCCGCTCAGAGTTGGGCGCGGAGAGCAAACTTGTCCAGCAGCGCATCGCGCGCAACCATGTGGTCGCGGTGCTGTTGTATCCCCCGCAGCTGCAGGAGCATGCAAGCCGCATTCTGCTCGAGGAACACATTCTTCCTGTAGACCCGCCGGATCAACGGATCATTGGCGTGGGTTCCGGCAAGGTGATCAATCAGGTTCGCGCGTCGATTGATGAGAACCGCGGACACCTGGCCAAGATTAACGATGCAATCGCGACTTTTTCCAAAGAGCGCGGCGCGGAAGTCACGGCGCTGGCACTGGTCTTGGAAGACAAGCTCGAACGCTTCGAGATAGTAGACAAGTTTGCCCAGAGCAACATGGTGTCGGTCATCAATGGCTGGATCCCCGCCGACCAGGCGGACGCGCTTATCGCGCGATTGGACAAGGAATTCACCGGCCAGGTCACCTGCACGAAAATGGGCATCGGTCAGGTGGACGTCCACAACGTCCCTACGCTCCTGCGCAACAAAGGCATTTTCAAGCACTACGAAGTGCTGTTGTCGCTGTTCAAGCCGCCCACATATGGCACCTTTGATCCGACCGTGCTGGTCGCCGTGGCGTTCACCCTTTTCTATGGCTTTATTCTAGGCGACATGCTCTACGGTCTTGTGGTGATTCTGTTCTCCCTTTGGCTGGGCAAGAAATTCGGTCACATCGAGGCAGTGCGTTCGGCAAGCCATGTCGGCGTATACATGGGTATCAGCGGCATCTTCTTCGGCTTCCTGTATATGGAAGCCGGCGGCGACCTGCCATATCGCTGGTTTGGCCTGCATGCCCTGTGGATTCACCGCGCGCACGACATCATCGATCTGATGACTTGGGCGATCATTATCGGGGCAATTCATGTGCCCTTGTCGCTGGTCATCGGCATCAAGACCAGCTTCGATCACCACCACATCGAGCACGGCATCGAGAAACTCGGGTTACTTATCGGGTTGCTCAGCGTAATGCTGATCGCAATGAATTTCCTCGGCATTCTAGGCGCCGCGGCCTTTATGTACATCGGAATCGTCGGACTGGTGATTTGTCTCGCGCTGTTGCTGTACAGCCTCGGCGTGATGGGGTGCATCACATTTCTCGAAGTGATCTCGCTCGCGGGCAACGTGCTTTCCTACTGCCGTCTGATGGCGCTGGGTCTTGCCGCAGTGCTCATCGCCGACCTTGCGAATGCGTTCGCGGCGGCCGTAAATCCGCTCATCGGAATTCCGGTGGCGGCCTTGATTCATGCGTTCAATATCGGGCTGTCGCTATTCAGCCCGACTTTGCACTCTCTGCGTCTCAACTACGTGGAGTTTCTACCCAAGTTCTACCACCCCGAAGGCAAGGGGTATAAACCGTTCAAGAAGGAGGCAACATGGTAATGATTCGTCGGTACTCGAAACTGTTCGTCGCGGCGCTCGCGCTGATGGCGTGCACGTTTGCGTTCGCACCCCTTGGCTTCGCGGCCGAAGGCGGTTCGGAAGCAGCAGGTCAGGATGTTGGCGTTGGCGGCGGTCTTCGCGCGATGGGTCTTGCCATCGGCGCGGGCATTGCAATCGCGGGCGCAGGCTTGGCGACGGGTCGCGCCCAGGCGGGCGTAGGCGCGGGCGGTACGGGCGCACTGGCCGAAAAGCCGGAGCTGTTCGGTAACGTCCTCATCCTGTTCGCAATTCCGGAAACGATCGTTGTGTTCGGTTTCGTTATCGCGATCATGCTCGTCACCGCGATCTAACGACACCATCCATGCAGCAGGCCCTGTTTGACACAATGGCCCGCCAGGTGGCGGACCGATGCCAGGCGCAACTTGATGCTGCCCGCGCTGAAGCGGACAGGATCACCGGCGAGGCGCGTGCGCGCGCGGAACAACGGCTTAATGAGTCGTTGGCCGCCGCGAAGCACGAAGTCAGCCGGTTGGGAGATCGCGCCCGGCAACTGCTTGCGATCGAAGCGGAACATGAATCGCTCACGATCGAACAGTCCATTTCAGATGAAATTCTGAAGATGGTCGGTTCGGAACTTGAAAAGGTTGCGACGTCGCCGAAGTTCCCGGAGATTTTCGATTCGCTCCTGGCCGAGGTGATGACGATTGCGCCGAAAGACGCCATCGTTACCGTGCCTTCCGCATTTGCGGATCGCGCGCGCGCCTGGATGCAGCAGCACGGGCACGGCGGCGTCACAGTGCAGGAATCGTCCGCGCTGCGCGACGGCTGCGCCATGCAGGACGTGGCGCGAACCTATCGCGTGACCAATACGCTGTCGAGCCGGTTGAACAAGATCGAAAACGATGCGCGCAAGGTATGTCTTGAAACCTTGTTCGGAAAGGGAGGGGCGTAGATGGAAACGATCGAAGCCTTCTCTCCCTATATGAACGCGCGCATATCCGGCATGCGCAGCAAACTGTTCTCGAAGCAACATTTCGAGGATCTGCTGCAATTCGACGATGTGCAGAAGATTGTCGACGACCTGATGCAGTCTCCGTATCAACAGGAGATGGCGGAAGCGTTGACGCGGTTTTCCGGCGCGGACGCCGTGGAAGAGGCGGTGTCGCGCAATCTTGCCAGCTCGTTTCAAATTTTGCAGCGCATGACGCAGGGTTTGTTGAAAGATCTTGCGAATCGCTTTCTGATGCGCTGGGACCTCACCGCGGTGAAATCGCTGTTGCGGCTTCGCCACAACGGGCTGGACGCACAGACGGGCGCGTCGTTGCTTGCCCCTGGGCCGAGCATGACCGTTGCGCTGATGAAGTCGCTCGCGGAAACCAATTCGATGGAAGAATTGGTGCAGGCCCTCGTGACGTGGAAGCGCGATTTGAGCGGGCCGCTGGAAGGTGCCCTGGCCGAATACCGCCAGCAGCAGAACAACCTCGCGGTGCTCGAAGACGCGCTGGATCGCGCCTATTTCGTGCGGAACGTGGCGGAACTCAAGTCGCGGGAAGACGACGACAGCAAGATTCTGCGCTCGGTGTTGCGCATGGAGATTGATCGCATCAACCTTCGCTCGCTGCTGCAGTTGCGCGGTGCGTATCCATCGGCGGATGTGCTTGCCTCCCGCCTTTTGCCGATGGGCTGGTTGAACGAAAAGAAACTGGAAGAGATGGCGAACGCGCGGGACGCGTCGCACGCGATGGAATCGCTCGCGAACACCCCGTATCACGATTTGGCGCAGGACCTGTATTCATACGTTCAGTCGGCGCGTTTTTCGCCGATGGACCGCCATTTCGACGTGTTGGTGATTCGCTATCTCCGGCATGAATCGCACGCGCACGTGATGAGTTTTGCCGTGCTGATGCATTACGCATGGTCCAAGTATAACGAAGCCGTGAACCTTCGCCTGATTGCGCGGGGCACGGCGGCAAATCTTCCCAACGGCAAGATCCGTGAGGAGATGATGCATGCCTAACGTAATCGCGCTCACGCACGGCCAGACCTCGCTTCAGCTTTCGCTCGCGGGAATGCACGTGGAAGAAACCGCGAAGGTCGAAGACGCGGAGAAGCGTCTCGTCCAGATGCTCGAATCGCGCGAAGCGCATGTAGTAATTGTTCAGGAAGAATTTCGCGCGCTGTTTTCCGAATGGTTTGCGGAACGCTTGCGTCGGCACAAGGGGCTGCCCCTCATTGTGTATTGTCCCGCGTTCGAGGAAGAAGATTCGAACGTGGATGCGTATCTTACCGCGGTGCTGAAGCCCGCAATCGGGTATGAAATCAGATTGGAGTGACCAACAATGTCCTCGACTCAACAAGTCGGTAAACTGACCCGCATCTCCGGGCCGATGATCGCGGCCGACGGCATGCTCGGCGTCGCCATGGGTGAAATCCTGCGCGTCGGCAAGCTCGGATTGATGGGCGAAGTGATCCGCATCGACGGTGAAACGGTGTACGCGCAGGTGTTCGAAGACACCTCCGGCATGTTCCTCGGCGAACCGGTGACGCCTCTAGGCAAGCCGCTTGCCGTTGAACTGGGGCCGGGCCTGCTCGGCTCGACCTACGACGGCATCCAGCGCCCGCTGATCACCCTGCAACAGCAGTCCGGTGACTTCATCGGCCGTGGCCTCACGGCGGACGCGCTGGATCGCAACAAGAAGTGGGCCTTCACGCCGGTCGCGAAGGTCGGCGACAAAGTCGTCTCCGGCGACGTGCTCGGCACCGTTCCGGAAACGAAGAGCATCTTGCACAAAGTACTCGTGCCTCCCGGAAAAGGCGGCACCATCGCAAGCATCGTGGGCGCAGGCGAATACACCGTGCTCGATGTCATCGCCAAGCTTGACAACGGCACCGAACTCACCATGATGCACTACTGGCCGGTGAAGCAGCCGCGCCCGACCGCAAGCAAGCTGCGCACGGACCGTCCCTTCCTCACGGGACAGCGCGTGCTCGATTGCCTGTTCCCCATCGCGCTCGGTGGTTCGGCCATCGTGCCCGGCGGTTTCGGTACC
>CALEZK010000188.1 GCA_937928585.1 uncultured bacterium
TGGCGCACACCCTGCTCTACACCTTGGGCGCGAACGCGGAGAAGGATGCAATCTTGCCAGCGGGCTACGACTGGAAGGATCAGGCCACGCTCGATGCAGCGCTGAAGACGCTTACCGATGCACTACGCCCGTGGACCATCGATTTTCACATCGCGCAAAACGACGCGACGGTCTTCGGTTCCGGATCGCATGACAAGACGGGCCGCCACTGTTTGCCGCACGATCAGAGCGTTCCAACACATCTGCTGGGACGGCTGCATGTTCCCCAACGCAACCATGATGAAACAACAAACGTGGAACGACATCCTCGGCGTGATGATAAAAGTCCGAGACGCCCACGGTTGGTAACGCAATTTTTTTAGGATTAGTCGTGGAATTTGTATTGCTCTATACGGGACCTTTGAAATCCAATGGGGACGCGCGCACCAAAAATGAAATACGCCGCGCACTGCATCCGCAGCTAAAGAAGCTATGGGCATTGAAGCCACTCTCATTACTGACTACAGAGAATTATCCGGAAGAAAACATTGACGGTATTCAGTTTCGCCCGCTAGTGAGAAAAGATCAGGACCTTACGGCATCCCTCGACGTAACGATGATGGTGCCCGAGAATCCTAAGGGTGTTCTTGATCATAGGGGTGACATCGACAACCGGCTCAAGACGCTTTTTGATGCACTACGCATGCCGCGTGAAAAAGGTGAGATTCCAAGGAGTTGGAGGCCAGCCGACGACGAAAGGCCTCTGTATTGCTTACTTCAAGATGATTGCTTAGTTGCTCGCATTGGAATTGGTGAAGAGCGTTGGCTGCAGCCCGATGTTAGCAAGACAGATGTGGTTTTATTTATACGCGTGATTGTGTCTCAATTGCGAACTACTTGGGAAAGGCCAGTTGCAGTATGGGGAAGATATAGTGGTCCATAAATGCCTATTTTTGATGTCCAAAATAGATATAACCCATTAGAACTGAATAATAGGGGACTTGAAATATGTCTAAGAAGAAACTAAACGTTGGCATGATCGGCTACGGCTTCATGGGGCGGGCGCATTCGAATGCGTTTCGCAAGGTGAGCAACTTTTTCGACAACGAGTACGTGCCGGTCCTCAAAGCCGCATGCGCGCGCGACGCGGAAAAGGTAAAAGCCTTCGCCGACACCTGGGGCTACGAATCCACCGAAACCGATTGGCGCAAGCTGATCGAACGTAAGGACATCGACGCCGTTGATATCTGCGTTCCGAACAATCTGCACAAGGAAATCTCTATCGCCGCGGCGGAAGCGGGTAAGATGATCTTGTGCGAGAAGCCGCTCGCGATGAACGCCGCCGAAGGCGAGGAAATGTGCAAGGCGGTCGAGAAGGCGGGCGTGTTGAATACCGTCTGGTACAACTACCGCCGCGTGCCCGCGGTTTCGCTCGCGAAGCAACTCATCGACGAAGGCCGTCTTGGAAGAATCTTTCATTACCGCGCCGTGTTCCTGCAGGACTGGACGATCTCCGAAGACCTGCCGCAAGGTGGTGCGGGTTTGTGGCGTTTGGATTCCGCGGCGGCCGGCAGCGGCGTGACGGGCGATCTGCTCGCGCACTGCATCGACACCGCGCTCTGGCTGAACGGCTCCATGAGCAATGTGACCGCGATGACAGAGACCTTCGTCAAAGAAAGAATGCACACTGAAACGGGCAAGAAACAGGCCGTGGGGATCGACGACGCCTGTGCCTTCCTCGCGCATTTCAAGAATGGTTCGCTCGCCACTTTCGAATCGACGCGATACGCACGCGGCCACAAGGCGCTCTACACGTTCGAGATCAACGGCGAACACGCATCGATCCAATGGGACCTGCACGACCTGCACCGCCTGAATTATTTCGATCACCGCGACGATTCCATCGTCCGTGGCTGGCGCTCCGTGCACGTGACCGACGGCGATATGCCCTACATGGGCCACTGGTGGGTGCCGGGCCTGCAGATTGGCTACGAACACTCGTTTGTGCACCAGGTGGCTGATTTCCTGGCGAATGTCGCCAAGGGCGAATCCACCTCCCCAACCTTCCGTGACGCACTCGAAACGCAGTACGTTTGCGACGCAGTGCTGGAG
>CALEZK010000189.1 GCA_937928585.1 uncultured bacterium
CCGCGTACGAGCGCGCGCACAAACTGGACTCCGAAAATGCCGACCTGAAAATCAAGTTTGGGTGCGAACTCATCAAAGCGGGTCAGTACGTTGCCGCGCGCGAACTCTTTCGAGAAGCCGCCGAAGGCGGCGCCCACAATGGCCTCGCCGTATACCTCGAAGCTGCCGTCCTGCCTCTAATCGACAAGACAGATCCCGATTACGATGGCGCAATAACGATCATTGCCCAAGGAAATGCCAGCGGCGATCGCGTAACGTTTCCCCGGCCCATGTGGTTTCCAACCTTGAAACGCGATGGCTATTGGTACGCGAATCTGCGCAGGCAAATGGTGCAACATTGCGGCGCGCCAATCGAAACGCTAACTGAGCGCATGTTGGAAGCAACCGAACGCGACTTGAACGAAAACCATGTTGATCAGGCAATCGCGCGCCTGCAGGCCCTCGAAGGCATGGGCCGCAGGATCGCCACGGGCGCCGCTGAACTGGAGACTACGCGCGATGGACTCGCCGGCGGGCTTCCGCAGGTCTATCTCGGCCTGCGAACCGTGGCGCTCGCAGTTGACGCGCGCGATCGCATCCTGCGCGTCACCGGCGCCTCGCCCGACGAAGAGTTGGTTCGCCTGGGCGTTCGCATGGAAACCGCACTGCGCGAGATCGACGAGTTTGAGCAATCGCGCAGAATGATCATCGAGGACGAAGAAGCGAAGTATCAGTTTCCTCTTCTACTCATTAGAAACGGACTTGCATCGCTGTTCATCTGCTTTCTCCTCGCATATGCTTTGAGCAAAATTATCGGTGGTGGGGGCCCTGCGCACAACGTCCGCCACTCCCGTCTCGCGCTCATAGCCCTGTTGTCATGCTCAACAATTATTTTCCTCCTGCTGCTCGTCATCGCGATGGTGCAACGCGCCTCTCTTGGAAACATGCCCGCGGCGAATACTTTTTCAGCGCTATGGTGGCTCAGCATTGCGGCCGGAGTACTTTTTGGCATCGTAGCGCCATCCCTCACTTTGCCCTCCGTGGCAACTGTCTTACAACGCCTTCCCGCCGAACTTCGGACCGACGCGAAGCCTATACAACGAAAGTACCGAGCGGCCTATCTGTCGCTGGTGAAGCGATACCTGGGCATTCAACTTGGATTGGCGATATGCGCCGCAGGCGCATGGGTGATCCTGTATCGGGTAAGCACATCGACCTACCCATGGATGTCTCGCCTGCTCGCTACCGGCATGGAAAGCAAGGAGGTGGAGCTGATACGCTCCATCCTCTCCGGTCTCGTGTAAGCCCTCAAGGCAAATCAATGGACAAACATACTCGCAGCGAACATCCCGATTCTCTAAATGCGTTGCTGGTATGTGCCGCGCTCGCTGTAACCTCGACAATTTCCCCTCCCGTAGTCGCGCTCCCCGCGCTCTTTCTCGCACTCGCCGCCTTTAGTTGGTGGTCCGCACGCCGGGTGTTTGAGGGCAATCAAAGTGCGACACCCCGCGCGCGAAGCCTCTGGGGCCTAGCCCCAAGCGTGATCCTTTTCCTAGTCGGATCCGTATCCGGACCCATGGCGCTATGGTGTTTTGTAGCCGCGGCAGGATCGTTTTGGTATTGGATCTTAATCCGTTATCAGCAAAAGACTCCTGATAACGAGTAAATTGTTGACAAACAAGAGTTTCTAAGTTATTGAAATCACTGTAGTTGCTCCGTAAATTTGACAAACTGCGAAAACGAAAGATATACTTCCCTTTAGAAGGTGCTCAATCTGCTGAATTTGGCCGACGCGTGGGACTTCTCTGTCCCCCAAATGGCCGGAGGGATTATCTCGTGAGTGATCGCGAACAAAAAGCTTTTACGACTTTTGAAGCGGCAAAGATTTGCCACGTTACCCACCACAGCATTAAAAACTGGATCAAGCAGGGCCTGATTAAGGCCTCGCGCACGCCCGGTGGCCACTATCGAATCCTCGAAGAAGACCTCGATTCGTTTCGCGAACAGTACGACATGTTTCCGCGCGACAAGGGCGCGAACCGCCGCCGCGTGATGATTGTCGACGACGATCCCGACGCACTCGCCCTGATGGAAAAAATCCTGACCGATGAAGGCTTCGAGCTCATCAAGGTCAGCAATGCGACCGAAGTCGGCTTGAAAGCCGCCCAGTTGTCACCCGACCTGATTTTGTTAGACTTTCTCATGCCGGAGATCAACGGCTTCGAAGTCTGCAAGGCCCTGCGCGAGAACGAGCTCACGCGCGGCACGCCAATCATGGCGGTCACGTGTTTGTCCAAGGAACAGGACATCGAGCGCATTTTCTCTTGCGGCGCCGATGAGTATCTTCCAAAGCCGTTTAAGGTCGATCAGATGCTGGACAAGGTGCGCGAGCTATTGGGCCGCGGACGCATCGTCGAGTAACCACCGGCTTTTTGAGGAGTCGTCATGCCTCCGGGCACGCCACGCCGTGGAATCGAACGGAAGATTCTCAGGCAAATTCTGTACGTCGCTATTCTTCCGCTCGTCATTGCGATCGTCGTGGGTATCTGGGTTGCCAGAAGCAACCAGGCCAATTCGGTCAAACAGACGCTCGGAGTCGCCGCGCAAAAAACGTCCGGCGGTTTGCGCATCGCCGCGAATGCCCACCGAAACGCGCTCCAGAAACTCGCCAATGATCCTCAGATAATAGGCGCACTCGTCCCAACGCGTGGCAAGCCTGCCATCCTCGAGTCTGAGTATGCGCTCGAACTGCTCAACGAACGCCTCAAGGCGCAATCCGCTGCAGAGCTTCCCGGAAGCCTGCCGTCCGTCTTCGCCTTGTACGATGTCGACGGCAACCTCATCACCAGCACGGACGGTCTCCACGAGCGCGCGCGAATTCCCCATCCCGAATGGCAAACAACCCTGACCGGTCCGGATTTCGTGGACCTCGAGTTCGACAGAGACAAGGGCAAGTACGTCGCGCAAACCGCCGCGCCGGTAATGTCTCCTGCCACCAATCAGCGCATCGGCTACGTCTCCGAAGTTTTCGACATCGATACGCTCATGAAATTCGGGCTCGGCTTCGACCCATATCGGAAGCTGCCATTACCGGAGGAGGACTACCACCTCGTCTTCGAGACCGGCAATGCGCGCATGTTTGCAAGCCGCCTCGAAGAATCCGCTGATGATGCAAATCCCCAATTGACGTGGGAGCCATTGTCCCCCGAGTTCTCCGCAAAAATGCTGGACCCCGTGCGCGGCGTAACCGGCACGGTGGAAACCGATCAACTGTTCGCCGGTAGTCCGGAAAGCGAAACCTTCGTCGCGTACGACCGAATCTTCGACGCCTATCCGATGTATGTGATGGTCACGCGTTCCGCTTCGTCCATCTACGCGCCAATCTGGAAATGGTCGATTATCAGCGTTACCGCATGCGCAATCTTCATCGCGGGCCTTTGGCTCTACGCCTACCAGAAAGTGCACAACGACATCGTGCGCCCGGTCTTGCTCTTGAATGAGGGCGCGCAGATTATCGAGCAGGGCGACCTCGAACTGAAGCTCAAGATCGGCACGGGCGACGAAATTGAAGAACTCGCCATGTCCTTCAACAAAATGGCATTGGCCCTGAAGCGCAACATCCGCCAGCTCGAAGAATCCGAAGAAAAATACCGCGGCCTCATCAACTCCATGCGGGACGGTATCTTTCAAACAGATCCTCAGGGTGTCATCGGTTTCGTGAATCCTTCTGGCGCGGATATCATCGGCTTCGAAAGCCAGGATGAAGCCGTCGGCAAAAACATCAGGAGTCTGTTCCACGAATCCGAAGACATGCAAGAGTTTTTCGAGGAACTGAACGAGAAAGGCTTTGTCGAACGTTCGCGCATCTGGATGCAACACGAGGATGGCCGCGCCATTTGCGTCGAGCTTTCCGGAAACCTCATGCACGACGAGGAAGGCAAGGTTATCGGCGTCGAAGGTCTGTTCCGCGATGTGACGAAAAACATCCGCCTCGAACGCGACGCCCGCGAACGCGCCGAGCGCCTCGCGGTAATCAGTCAGATCGCCAACGTCATCAATTCCAGTCTCGAAGCGGGTCGGCTATACGAAAGCCTTGTCGTCGAAGTAAAGAAGATGGTCGATTTCGACTATGCCGAGCTTGCCCTGCTTGATGACGCCGGCACGCTCTTCCACACGCAGGCACTCTGGCCGGAGCATGACAGTCCCCAGCGTGAAACGCATATCGACGATGTGAAGTGTTGTTCCTCGTGGGTCGTTAAAAATCGTGAATCGCTCGTAGTCGGAAATCTTGAGTCCCCCGACTGCGAATATGCGGAGTACTTCCCGCCCGGATTGCACTCGTGCCTGTGCGTGCCGCTGTACGCCACCGGCCGTATCCTCGGAACGCTGAATCTCGGCGCGGAGCGCCTGGACGCCTACACGCAGCATGATGTCGATGTGCTCCAGCAAATGGCGCCCCATGTCGCCGTCGCAATTCGAAATGCGCATCTCCTCGAGAACCTGCAGCAGTCACTCGAAGAAGTCACTCTCGCGCGCGAAAAGCTGCATGAAGCCAATGAAGAACTCAAAACACTCGACGAAATGAAGACGAACCTGCTTTCCAACGTCTCCCATGAACTTCGCACGCCCCTCGTCTCTGTCATGGGATATACCGACATGATCGTGAACGGGAAAGCCGGCCCGGTGAACGCCGAACAGCGCGAGTACCTCGGAATCAGCCTTCGCAACATCGAGAAACTGGTTACGCTAATCGAGAACCTGCTCGACTTCTCGCGCCTCCACCGCGGCACCGAGACGCTGGTCTTCGACGAATTTGATCTCAGGGAATGCGCTCGCGCAAGTATGCAGATTGTTCAACCCGTTGCAGACAGCCGCGGAATTGTTCTCGAGCTGGTCGCTCCCGAAGAACCGGTCCTGGTCGAAGGCGACAAGAGCAAACTGGGCCAAGTGTTTACCAATCTCCTTTCTAACGCGGTAAAGTTTAACAGCGCGGAAGGTAAAGTAACTGTCGGAATAGAAGTAAAGGATGACAACGTACAGACCGTCGTTCAGGATACCGGCATTGGAATTCCTGAGGAAGCACTCGACAAAGTGTTTACCCGTTTCTACCAGTACGACAGTTCCTCCACCAGAAAATACGGCGGTACCGGAATCGGTTTGTCAATCGCTCAAGACATTGCGCGCTTGCACGGAACCCGCATCACCGTGACCAGCGAAGTCGGCAAGGGTAGCACTTTCCGGTTCGTGCTGCCGCTGGCCGGCGCTAGAAAAACCGAAGCCCGCGACCTCGATACCGACGGCGCGACGCCCGGCACCCGCCTGTTGGTCGAACTCGTGACGCAAGATAGGGCGCTGAGCGCACAAGTCCGCACCTTGCTGATGTCGGAAGGAATGGACGTTATTCATGCCCTCGATGCCGCGCACGCCATTACCCTCGCGCAACGACACAGCCCGGACTGTTTGCTCGCCGACCTTGGCGCCGATGATGAAGCGGATTCCAGCCCCTTGATGGACGCCCTCTTGGCGGACAAGTACGCAGGTGAAATTCCAATCATTATCCTGACCAGTGACGACGAACTTTACGCCAAGTACCGCGCGCTCGCCGCCGCGCGCGTGAAACGCAGCTTCCGCAAGAGTTCACTGTTGAGCGGTATCCAGTATGCTCTCGGTCAGCACCTCGCCACCGGAGAACCGCTGGGCACAAAAATACTCTGTGTCGACGACGATGCCGAAATCCTCCAGTTCATTGCGCGCTGCCTCGAAGGCGAAGGCTACGAAGTTATAACC
>CALEZK010000190.1 GCA_937928585.1 uncultured bacterium
GGGATTACGTTCTTGATTAAACTTTTTCGGTGCGGATCGAGACAGTTCACGGGAAACTGAATCGTCTCCCAGTCAAACCCCCCTTCCATCACGGCGATATGCACTTCCGGATCGACATGACCGGTGAACCCGATGTGCTTGATCTTGCCCTGTTCCTTCGCCTTCAGGGCAACATCGATAACGCCCTTCGTGTAGACCTTGCCCTTGTCATCGGGATCGAAAGTGCCCACCGAGTGGATCTGCCAAAGATCGATCACGTCCACCTGCATGCGCTTCAGGCTGGTCTCGAGTTGTTTCTGCGCGTTCTCCGTGCTGCGCCCCAGCACTTTGGTCATCAGGAACACCTTGTCGCGATATCCATCTTTCATCGCAAGGCCCATGCGCTCTTCGCTGCGCCCCGCCTGGTACTCCCATGCGTTGTCGAAAAAGTTGATGCCTTCGTCCACCGCGGTGCGCATGATCTTGATCGCTTCCGCCTCGGACATCTTCTCGCCGCCGATATGCGCGCCGCCAATGCCCAGCAGCGAAACTTCAGCACCCACTTTGCCAAGCCGACGGTACGGAATGCCGTTTACAACTTTCGCGGTCGCGGGTACCGGCAACGCGGCGATTGCGCCGGCTGCCGCAGACATTTTGAGGAATTCGCGCCGTCCGAGCATCATGGTAGGGGCCTCCTGAAACCGATTCGCGTTACGTTTGTTCCCGCTACGATACTGGACAAGGCGGCATCGCGCAAGGCGCGACTCGGCCTTGCTATGCCGCGGGTCAATCGGGTTTGGATGGATGGCGTGCACGGGAGTATAGTGCTGGTACTCCGCTTGGGCGGAGCCAAAACGGGGCTGCTAGGTGTTTTGGTGCACCTGCGCATATCGAGGTCTGGGAAGGGAGTTCATTCATGAGTGAGATGTCTTTGAGCCGTCGCGCTTTCCTCGCGGCGACGACTACGTCCGCGGTGATGACGTTTACCGGCGCGGCCGCCGCGCCCAACACGGCGAAAGTCGTTCCGCGAAAAGTGTCGCCGAATGAAAAGTTGAACGTGGCCGCGATCGGCGCGGGCGGCAAGGGCGCCGGCGATATTACGGGATTTCAGAATCTAGGGGAAAACGTCGTCGCGCTGTGCGACGTGGATTGGGACCGCGCCGCGCGCGTTTTCGGCATTATGCCGAACGTTCCCAAGTACAAGGATTTTCGGAACATGCTGGAAAAGCACCCGGAGATCGACGCAGTCAACGTTTCGACACCAGACCATATGCATGCGCCCGCGGCGTACATGGCCATGAAAATGGGCAAGCACGTCTACGTGCAAAAGCCGTTGACGCATACCGTGGCCGAAGCGCGCCTGTTGACGCTTACGGCGCGCGAGATGGGCGTCGCCACGCAGATGGGCAACCAAGGGCATTCTGACAATGGCTGCCGCGAACTGTGCGAGATGATTTGGAGCAACGCGATTGGCAATGTGCAGGAAGCCCACGTGTGGACGCATCGGCCAGTCTGGAAGAACCAGGGCCGTGGCGAGCCATTCGAGCCGCAGACTCCGCCCGAAGGTCTGGATTGGGACCGTTGGCTGGGGCCTGCGCCGTGGCGTCCTTTCAATAAGGCGTACGCGCCGCATGATTGGCGCGCCTGGCAGGATTTCGGCGCCGGATCGCTCGGGGATATGGCCTGCCACATCATGGATCCGGTGTACATGTGCCTCAAGCTTAACGAGCGCCCCTGGTTCACGGTGGAAGTGGTCATGCAAGAAGGCGTGAACAAGGAAACGTTCCCGCTCACTTCGACCATCAAATACCATTTCGCCGCGGGCGCGGGCATGCCCGAAGTCGATGTCTACTGGTACGACGGGCATTGGCCGGATCCGAAGAACCCCGCCGAGAAAATCTACAATCGCCCGAAGCGCCCAGCCGGAATTCCGGATACGTGCGTCCTCGGCGATAACGATATGAACGGCTCGTTCCTCATCGGCGAAAACGGCATCATCACGCAGGGCGAGTACGGCGGAAACCCGCGCCTTGTGCCGGATGAGAAAATGGCGTCCTACAAGAAGCCCGATCCGACCATCCCACGCATCAAGGATCAGGATCATTTCCTGAATTTCCTTGAAGCATGCAAAGGCGGCGAGCCGGCCTGTTCAAACTTCGACTACTCCGGACCCTTTACCGAAATGGTGCAGTTCGGAAACCTCGTCGTGAAGTCCGGCAAGAAACTGCGCTGGGACAACGTGAAGGGCGAAGTCACAAACGTGCGCAACGCCAAGGAAATCGTCAGCAAGGAATACCGCAAGGGCTGGGAATTGCCCTGCTAGTTCGCGGTCGATTCAACGATTGTTGAGAAATTGCGGGCCCGCGATCACGCGGGCCCGCATTGCTTTTGGCGCCCTGGCGATGACAAAACAGGAGTTTCCGAAACCATGAAGGCTTGGGTCGTACATGAATACGGTCACTACAAGAATGCGCTGAAATTTGACGAAGCGGATGCGCCGGTATGCGAAGCAGAATCTGCGGTGCTCGATGTAAAGGCGGCCGGAGTAATGTATGCGGACTTGCTGAACATTTCCGGCAATTATCAAATGAAAGCGCCGTTGCCCTTCGTGCCGGGTAGCGAAGCGGCAGGTATCGTTCTAAACGCAGGCGCGGACAGCAAGTTCAAGCCGGGCGATCGCGTTGTAACAGTCAATCTCATGGGGGCCTTTGCCGAGCAGATGCTCGCAATCGATCAAGTCTCCTTTCGCATACCGGATTCGATGTCATTCGCGGATGCGGCAGCTTTCACGATCAACTATCAGACTTCCTACTTTGCTTTGGTACACCGCGCAAACCTCAAACCGGGCGAATGGGTCCTCGTGCATGGAGGCGCGGGTGGCGTCGGCACTGCGTCCATACAACTCGCAAAGGCGCTGGGTGCGCGGGTCATTGCGACCGCCGGCGGCGACGACAAGGTTGCGCTCTGCACAGCCTGCGGCGCAGACCACGCGATAGACTATCGCGCCAACGATTTCGTCGCCGCGGTCAAACAGATCACCGGCGGCCACGGCGCGGACGTAGTCGTCGACCCTGTCGGCGGGGACGTTTTCGACGCCAGCACGAAATGTATCGCCTTCGAGGGTCGGATCATTGTGGTCGGCTTTGCCGCCGGGCGCATCCCCACCATTGCGGCGAACCGCATGCTCGTAAAAAACTTCGGCGTGCTAGGCTTGTTCTGGGGTGCCTACCAGACGCGAGACCCCGCCCTGGTGGCTGGCACGCAGGAGTTGCTGTATCGGATGTATGACGAAAGGAAGATCAAGCCCGTAATCGCCCGGGAATATAGTATCGAAGGCCTCCCTGACGCGCTTGAATCCATTGAATCGCGCAACTGTCTGGGTAAACCCGTCTTGGTACGGTGAAGTGGGCATCCATACAGTGGGAAGTTTGCGAAAATTGAACCGGGCGGCGCTTCGCCTCTGGCCGACTTTGGCTCATTTTTGGCTTTTTCCCGCGACCGGCAGGGCATAAAATGCCCCAGAGCGGCTGTCCGAATATCCGGTCTTCGCTTGATTTAATGGGTCAAGTGTGATATCCGTTTGTGCACAATCCCAGATTCCCATCCTGATTTGCCCTTGATACAGGGCTCAATGCATGATCACCTTGCCGTGCCAAGCGCGGAATGTGGAGTGGGAGAGAGCCGGGGCGGGTCTTGTAACGCAAGGCCGGGGAAAACGCGGGTATCGCACGCCGGGAAGCCAGGCCGGGGCCGGTTGCGGGCATAAACAATCGAGAGGAAAGCATTGCTGCGCGGGAATTAGACCCCTTGCGGGGCCGCGCGGTTCACAGCATGAAAATTCACTCAACAGCCATCGTCGACCCGCGGGCCGAACTCGCGGATGACGTTGAAGTGCAGGCTTACTCCATCATAGGTCCGCACGTCACGATTGGTGCGGGAACCATCGTCGGACCGCATTGTGTAATCGACGGGCGGTCCGAGATCGGCGAGCGAAATCGATTCTTCTCCGGCGCGCAGATCGGCGTCTTGTCGCAGGACTTAAAGCACAAGGCCGGACTGGTTGGACGACTCACCATGGGTAACGACAATGTCGTCCGAGAGCACGCCTCGATCAGCGCGAGCACGCATTCCAGCGAAGCGGACGAAAGCCGCGTCACAAGCATCGGCAGCAATTGTCTAATCATGACGTGCGCGCACGTTGGGCACGATTCGCATCTTGGTAGTCACGTCATTGTCGCCAATTACGTGGCAATCGCAGGGCATGTGACAGTGGAAGACCGCGCGATTATTGGTGGTCTTGTCGCCGTGCACCAATTTTGCCGAATAGGAACGCTTGCCATGATTGGCGGCACGACCCGCGTTTGGAACGACGCGCCGCCGTTCATGATCACCGACGGCAACCCCGCGCGCTGCGGAGGGCCAAATAAGGTCGGCCTTCAGCGCAACGGTTACGACGACGCGGCGCGCAAAAGAATCAAGGCCATGTACAAGATAATGTGGCGTTCGCACCTGAACACCTCGCAGGCGCTTGAACGTATTGACAAAGAAGTTGCTGATGCGCCTGAGAAACACCGGTTTGTCGAGTTTGTAAAGACCAGCACGCGAGGAATAACACGATAGCCTGCGACCGGCAATGCGACGGGCGTATGGCGCTTTGACCCTGTACTGACACGATTACCCGAGTCGCGTATTATACGTTCACTCCTTATCAAGGCCTTTCGGAAACCAATCCATGAAAACGATTCGCGCCGGAGTCATCGGCGTTGGACATCTCGGATACCACCACGCGAGAATCTATGCTGCGCTTGAAGGAGTGCAACTGGTTGGCGTTGTGGATAGAAGCCTTGAGCATGCAATGCGGGCTTCGGCCGACTTTGGCGCGCCGTTCTTTATGGATGCTTCAGAATTGCTGGCCCAGGGTGTCGACGCGGTATCCGTCGTCGTGCCGACAAGCGCGCACAAGGAAGTAGCGCTCCAATGTATCGCCGCAGGCGTGGACGTTCTGGTAGAGAAGCCGATTGCAGCGACTATTGACGAAGCGGAGGCCATTGTAAACGCGGCGGCGAAACACGGACGCCTGGTTCAGGTTGGGCATATTGAGCGGTTTAACGGCGCAGTCGTCGCTCTGATGGAAGCCGTCAAAAACCCCCGTTTTATCGAGTGTCACCGCTTGAGCCCCTATCCGAACCGGGGCGACGATGTTAGCGTAGTGCTGGATTTGATGATTCACGATTTGGAGATACTGTTGGCCCTCGTGGGTAGTAACGTTGCGCAGGTAGACGCCGTCGGCGTGCCCGTATTCTCCAAGTTCGAAGACATAGCGAACGCGCGCATTCGATTCGAATCGGGTTGTGTTGCAAACGTTACGTCGAGTCGCGTTTCGATGGAGAAGATGCGAAAGATCCGGATCTTTGCGTCGGACGCGTACGTATCCACTGATTATAGCGCGCAAGAAGTGATCGTTTACCGCAAAAAACCAATTGAACTCACGCCTGACATAACGCCGATGGAGCTAATCGACATTGAACCTTTGGAAGTACACAAGGAAGAACCCTTGAAACGTGAACTGGCATCATTCATTTCCTGCGCACGCGATCGGAGCCGCCCCTTGGTTTCTGGAGAGGATGCCCTTGCTGCCTTGCGGCTGGCGCAACGTGTCGTGGATTCAATCCGCGCAGGTGCTCTTCGTGAGATTTAGCAAGAGGAACGCCTGATGCGCATCTTTTTCTCCGCGGGCGAATCTTCTGGCGACATGCACGGCGCAAATCTCATTCGCGCCCTCCGTGAACGCGATCCCGCTATCGAATGCGTCGGATACGGCGGCCAGCGCATGGCCGAAGCAGGCATGGATCTCCGCTACGACCTGGCCAGTCGCGCGATCATGGGCTTTGTCGAAGTCATCAAGCACCTCGGTTTCTTTCGCGATCTCTATCGTGTCACAGTGCAAACATTCGAGTACGAACGCCCGGACTGTGTCGTGGTGATCGACTATCCCGGTTTCAATATGCAGGTTATGAAACGTGCCGCGCTCCTGGGAATTCCTGTCGTCTGGTACATAAGCCCGCAAGTCTGGGCGTGGAAAAAAGGCCGCATCTTTGTCATCGCGCGCAATGCGCAGAAAGTGCTCGTGATACTTCCCTTCGAGGAACGCATCTATCAAAACCTCGGCGTCAATTGCACGTATGTGGGTCATCCGCTGCTCGACCAAATAGCGCGCACCGAAATTCTTGGCACCTACCGCGACGGGACAATCATCGTATTGATGCCAGGAAGCCGCGCACAGGAAATCGAGCGTCACCTCGGCATCATGGTGGAAGTTGCCCGAGGCATTCGCGAGAAATATCCGGATGCGCGGTTTGTCGTGCCCTGCGTAGACGCGGAGCGCGAAACGCAGGTGCGCGCATTGGCGATAGACTTTCCGCTGGAAACCTCGATCGGAAACACCTACGAGCTGTTAAGCGCCGCGCGTTTCTGTCTCGTTGCCTCCGGCACGGCCACGGTGGAAACGACGCTGTTCAAGGTGCCCATGGTCATCATGTACAAGGTTGCGCCGCTCACGTATTGGCTGGCGCGTCGCCTCGTCAAGATAGCGCATATCGGCATGGTAAACCTGCTCGCGGCAAAACGCATCGTGCCGGAGTTCGTCCAGCACGAGGCCACGGCCGCAAACATACTTCCCGAAGCCCTCGAACTGATCGCCGACGGTCCGCGTCGAGATCAAATGTTGTCTGACCTTCAGGTCGTATGTGACAAACTGGGCGGGGCTGGCGCCAGCAACCGCGCAGCGGAAGAGATATTGGCCGTACTCAAAGGTAACGCGCATGCCTGATCGTTTGTATCTTATCGACGGCAGTGCGTTCGCATACCGTGCTTACTTTGCAATCCGGGGCTTGACCAATTCCAAAGGCCAACCAACAAACGCCGTGTACGGATTCGCTCGCGTGCTGTTGAAACTCCTGCGCGAGCACGAACCATCGCATATCGCAGTCGTGTTTGACGCGCCCGGCAAGAT
>CALEZK010000191.1 GCA_937928585.1 uncultured bacterium
ACTCGCGCGAGCACAGCCTTACGCTTGAGGCGTCAATCCCGTTGCCGCTGTTCAACCGAAACCAGGGACGCGTCCGCGAAGAAGAGCACCTTGCCGCGAAGGCGGCAGAGGAGCGTCGTGCCGCGGAAGTCAACGCATTAACCGCGCTGGGCATCGCGCATCGCGGCGCAGTCGCCGCGCATCGCGAAGTGGATGCGCTGACCACGGAGATACTTCCCAAATCAGAAGAGGCGTTTCGCGCGACGAGCGAGGGATACCGGCAAGGGAAGTTTGATCTGTTGTCGGTGCTTGTCGCGGAGCGAACGCTTTTCGATGCGCGAAGCCGCCGGCTTGACGCGCTCGCGCGATACTTTGAGCTTGCCGTCGATGTGGAGCGGTTGAGCGGAAAGCCGCTTGCAGTTCCATCCCGTCCAACCGCCGAGGTCGAACCATGAAATTATTGCAAGGGGTCCTTGCTGCCGCGATTCTGTGTCTTGGAATTGGCGTCGCGTACTACTTTGTCACAGCCGATGAAGCGGCGCCGGCGCATGCAGGCGACGAACACGGACATGCCCATGATGTAGATGATGAGCACGCGCATGGCGATCATGGTGACCACGGTCACGATGAAGGTGTTTCGCCAAGCGCGCATATGAGCGAAGCGGCGATGAAGGCCAGCGGGCTTGAGACTTCCGTCGCGGGTCCCGCGAGCTTGAACGTAAGCGTGAACCTGCCGGGTGAAATTGCCATAAACCAGAACAAGATTGTGCATGTTGTGCCGCGTCTCTCCGGCGTCGTGCGCGATGTAAGCAAGAACCTTGGCGATACGGTTGTGAAGGGCGACTTGTTGGCTGTTATCGACAGCCGTGAACTTGCCGACGCGAAAAGCGAGTATCTGGCAGCGCTTGAGCGTCGCGCATTAGCCCAGACGCGACACGATCGGGAAAAAGATCTCTTTGGCAAGAAGATTTCGTCTGAAGAGGAATTTCTGACGGCGAAGCAAGCGCTCGCGGAAGAAGACATAGCCGTGCGGTCCGCAGAGCAGAAGCTGCGCGCGCTTGGTCTGTCGATCGCGCAGGTTGGCGACGTGCGCACACGCAAGGACGACACGCTGACCGATTATGCCCTCCACGCGCCAATCGACGGCACGATCATCGAGAAGCACATGAGCATTGGGGAGGCCGTGGCCGACGATGCGGATGCATTTGTCATAGCGGACCTCAGTTCCGTGTGGGTTGAAGTAGTTGTGTATGCGCCAGACCTTAAACGCGTGCGGGAGGGGCAGAAGGTCACTGTGGAATCAACCGACCTTGGGATTCGCGCCGAGGGCGTCATTTCCTATATCGGCGCGCTTGTTGGGCAGCAAACGCGGACGGCAAAGGCTGTTGTCGAGTTGGCAAACGCAGAGCGCGCGTGGCGGCCCGGACTTTTCGTGAGCGTCGCGCTGGCGTCCGATGCACTGGACGTGCCGGTGGCGGTTTCGCCGGAGGCCGTACAGACCCTGCGCGGAAATTCCGTGGTGTTTGTGAAAAACGACGACCATTTCGAAGCACGCACCGTGCAGTTGGGCGCGAGCGCCGGCAAACACGTGGAGATCATTTCGGGGCTTAACGCAGGCGACGTCTACGTTTCCAAGAACAGCTTTCTGGTGAAGGCTGATATCGAGAAGGCGGGGGCGGCCCATGACCACTGAGCCGCTGAACTTCATGGAGCGCATCCTCGATTTATCCATTCGGCATCGCGTGGTCGTGCTGCTGATCGCGATCGCCATTTCGATTCTCGGCGCGTACAACTTCACGCGGCTACCGATTGACGCGGTACCCGATATCACCAACGTGCAGATACAGGTGAATGCCGAGGCACCCGGTTTTTCACCGTTGGAAGCGGAACAGCGCGTGACGTTTCCGCTGGAAACGGTGATGGCGGGGCTGCCCCAGCTCGATTACACGCGATCACTCTCGCGCTATGGGCTTTCTCAACTCACGATAGTTTTCAAGGACGGCACCGACATCTATTTCGCGCGCCAACTGGTGAATGAGCGCATTCAGGAAGCGAAGGGAAGTCTGCCGCCCGGCATCGAGCCGGCGATGGGACCCATCGCTACGGGACTTGGCGAAATCTATATGTACACCGTCGAGCCGGAGGCCAATGCGCGTAAGCCGGACGGCACGCCGTACTCGCCGATGGATCTTCGGGAGATTCAAGACTGGATCGTGAAGCCGCAGTTGCGAACGGTGCCCGGCGTTACCGAAGTGAACACGATTGGCGGATACGAGAAGCAATATCACGTAACGCCCGATCCCGAGAAGATGATGTCCTACGGATTGGGATTTCCCGCGATCATGTCCGCGTTGGAGCGAAACAATGTGAACGTGGGCGCGGGCTATGTCGAGCGAAGCGGCGAACAGTATCTGGTCCGCTCTCCCGGGCAGGTGCGGACGGTGAGCGACATCGGCGAGATCGTGGTGGCGACGCATGGCGGCGTACCGGTGCGGATTCGCGACGTTGCGACGGTTGCTCCCGGCAGGGAACTGCGGACGGGCGCCGCGACGGAGAATGGCAGCGAGGTTGTGTTGGGCACAGTCTTCATGTTGATGGGGGAGAATAGCCGCACCGTGTCGCAAGCGGTGGACGAGAAACTGAAGGCCATCAACCTGAGCCTGCCCGAAGGAGTAATCGCCAAGACCGTGTATGACCGCACCGTGCTTGTAAACAAGACGATTGCGACGGTGTGGAAGAACCTGGCCGAAGGCGCGATCCTCGTTATTGTTGTGTTGTTTTTGTTTTTGGGGAATGCCCGCGCGGCGTTGATTACGGCATGCATCATTCCCTTGTCCATGTTGTTCACCATTTCGGGCATGGTTTCCAACCATATCAGCGCCAATCTCATGAGCCTTGGCGCGCTGGACTTCGGCATCATCGTCGATGGCGCGGTCGTAATTGTCGAGAACTGCACGCGACGGCTTGCGGAGGCGCAACATCGGCTTGGACGCCGGCTTGCGCTGGAAGAGCGTTTGCGCGTCGTGTTCGATGCTTCCCGCGAAACGCGACGCGCGATCGTGTTTGGCCAGCTCATCATCATGATTGTGTACTTGCCAGTGCTGACGCTGACGGGTGTTGAAGGCAAGATGTTCTATCCGATGGCGTTCACCGTGCTCGCGGCGCTTGCGGGGGCGATGATCTTTTCGATTACCTTCGTGCCGGCGTCGGTGGCGCTGTTCATGTCCGGGAAAGTGTCGGAGAAAGAGAACCCGATCATGCGCGTTGCGAAGGCTGCGTATGTTCCTTCGCTCCGGCTGGCGCTGCAACTGAAGGCGCCGGTGCTTGCGGGTTCGCTTGCGCTGGTGCTCATTTGCGCGGCCATCGGCTTTCGCATGGGGCGCGAATTCATTCCCAGCCTCGACGAAGGGGACGTCGCGCTTCACGCGATGCGGATACCGGGAACGAGCCTTACCCAGGCAATTGAAATGCAGGATGCGCTCGAGAAAGCCATCAAAGGCATGCCGGAAGTTGAAACCGTGTTTTCGAAAATTGGCACGGCGGAGATCGCGACCGATCCGATGCCGCCGAGTGTGTCCGACAACTTTGTCATGTTGAAACCCAGGGAATCGTGGCCGAATCCGAAGAAGACGAAGCGCGAACTCCTTGGCGAGTTGGAGGCTGTGCTGGAACGCGTGCCCGGCAGCAACTACGAGATTACGCAACCCATACAGATGCGCTTTAACGAACTCATTGCCGGCGTGCGCAGTGACGTCGCGGTGAAAATATTCGGCGACGATCTGGCGACGATGATGCAAACCGGCGAGGAAATTGCCGCGATTCTGAGCGAAATCCCCGGCGCAGCGGACGTTAAAGTGGAACAGATCACGGGACTTCCCGTGCTCAGTGTCGAACCCGATCGCACAGCGATTGCGCGTCTTGGACTGAATGTTGCGGATGTTCAGGAGGTTGTGGAGGTGGCGGTAGGGGGGAAAGAGGCAGGCCAAGTATTCGAAGGCGATCGGCGATTCGACATCGTCGTGCGCTTACCACAAGACGCGCGCGAAAACCTCGAACTGCTGAAGCGGCTGCCCGTGCCCTTGCCTGTTTCCAGCGAGGGGGAGCGCCCGGCGCTGGCGGTGGATCATTCGGTCGTTACGCCAACGGCGAACTACGTCGCGCTTGAAACCGTTGCATCCTTTTCCCTCGCGCCGGGACCGAACCAGATTAGCCGGGAGAACGGTAAGCGGCGCGTCGTCGTTTCCGCCAACGTGCGCGATCGCGATATCGGATCATTTGTTGCCGAGGCGGAACGCGCGATTCGCGAGAACGTATCGATCCCCGCCGGATACTGGACGACGTGGGGCGGACAGTTTGAGCAAATGCAATCGGCGGCGCGTAGGTTGCAGATTGTGGTGCCGCTCGCGCTGGCATTGATACTCGCGTTGTTGCTGCTGATGTTTGGAAGTGTGAAGGACGCGTTGATCGTATTTACCGGAGTGCCGCTTGCGTTGACCGGAGGGATCATCGCGCTTTGGATTCGCGACATCCCGTTGTCCATTTCCGCGGGAGTGGGATTCATCGCGCTTTCCGGCGTCGCGGTGCTGAATGGCCTGGTGATGATTGCATTCATCCGCAATTTGTTGGAGCAGGGGGCAAGCGTGGAGCACGCGGTTGTGGAAGGCGCGACGACGCGACTGCGACCCGTGTTGATGACCGCGCTTGTGGCTTCGCTGGGCTTCGTGCCGATGGCGCTTGCAACGGGAACAGGGGCCGAAGTACAGCGGCCACTCGCGACGGTGGTCATCGGCGGCGTGTTACCCGTGCTATACCAATTGTTCACGCGCCCACCGCGCGCTTAAAGCAGAACAGTCGCCGTCGTTTTGGCTTCGGTCACGAATCGCCGCTCCAAAATTTTCGACGGGTATTGTTTACCCCCCCCGGCTCGCGGGGACGCTCGCCCTACCCAGTCTGCTTCCCGGATTTGAGTTTTCACGTTATGCTTCTCCGCATTCGATCTCATCTTCAATCTGTGCAAATCTGTGTAATCTGCGGACACACTCTTATTCCTCGTTACCCTTCGCCGCAGCGAATCCCGCTTGGTAACGCCCTCTTTTTCCTCGTTACCCTTCGCCGCGGCGAATCCCGCTTGGTAGCGCCCTCTTTTTCCTCGTTACCTTTCGCCGCGGCGAATCCCGCTTGGTAACGCCCTCTTGAAAAGCTCCGCTTTGTTCTTCGCCTCTGCCCTATTTGTTCATATCGCGCGTTGCGTTCAGCGCCAACGGCGCGACACGGTTCATAGCCTGTGCCGTGAGGCACAGGTCCCGACATTACCCCAACGTTGGAGCGCTGAAGGCGCGGCACAGTCCCTACCCGCGATCCGCCGTTGCGTGTCATTGCGGGAACAGCGCTGACGGTGTACTATCCAAGAGCTTCCTGCCGCCCGGCGTTTTGGAAGACTAGCTGCTGTGGTTGCAAAGGGAGAACGAAACCGATGTTGCAAACGTCCGCACGACAACTCGCACCGGCCGCCCTTGATAACGCAACGCGCGAACAAGCAAGAGCGTAAAATAGGTGGATGTCCCTTCCCTATTTGCAAAGAATTCAAATTCGGTCACGTCAATTTGAAACAAACCTTTAAGGAGTCTTAATTACCATGCCTGCCGCAGACATTTTTTGGTTCAACAAGAGAATCGGCTGGGGTCCAAGATTAGCCTTATGGGTAAACTTCAGCGTCATTATTCTTGTACTTGCTTTTCTCGTCCCCGAGAGCGCAGTAGATTCCGAGAGCGCATCGCTAGACTCCACTATGCTAGGGCTTATTACTATTGCGCTGCTATCAATATACCATGTCATGGTGCTTCTCTATGCGCACTCTAAGTCAGTTCTACAGAAACGCATAGCTCCCCAGAATGCTGTCAATTCGCTTTACTTGTTATCTAATTGGGCATTCGCAGGGGCTATTCGATGGATCGCAATCATTCTCGGAACAGTTCCACCGGAGGTACTTGTCCAAACTCTTGACGGGGACTTGGCATTGTTTCGATCATATGCTTTTTTACTTTCAAGTCTATGCGCCATTGTGTCTGTTTTGAATTCATTTCTTAAATTGATTTGGGATTTGCAGTTTGATTCAGCAAAACACGAGGATGTTTCAGGACAATAGGAGACAGCCACCTATTTATGGACTTTCCCGCAAAATAGGTGGCTGTCCCCTTTGTTCCTCGTTACCCTTCGCCGCGGCGAATCCCGCTTGGTAGCGCCCTCTTTTTCCTCGTTACCTAGCTCCGCTTGGTAACGCCCTCTTGAAAAGCTCCGCTTTGTTCTTCGCGTCTCCCCTTTTTATTCATATCGCGCGTTGCGTTCAGCGCCAACGGCGCGACACGGTGCCTAGCCTGTGCTGTGAGGCACAGGTCCCGCCATTACCCCAACGCGGGAGCGCTGAAGGCGCGGCACACTCTTGACCCGTGATCCACCACTGCGTCCCATTGCCGAAATGTGAATAATGGTGTACTATCCAACAACAGTCTGCCGCACTGCTTCGTGGAAATCTGGCTGCTGTGGTTGCAATGGGAGAACGAAACCGATGTTGCAAACGTCCGCGCGACAACTCGAACCGGCCGCCCTTGATAACGCGATGCGCGAACAAGCAAGAGCGCAAAATAGATCCCTGTCCCCTATTTACCGTCCCCTATTTACCACGGACCTTATTTTCCACGTAAGATTGCGGGCAAGGAGAACACTGCATGGCTCATCGTGTATTTCTGTCCTCGACGTTCACTGACCTTGAAGACTACAGGAAGACAGTCCAGACCGCGCTTCGTCAACTGGGGGCCGTAGACGTGTCGATGGAACACTTCGGCGCAAGGGACGAGAGGCCGGCAGATGAGTGTGTGCGCCTCGTGCGTGATGAGAGCGACTTATTCGTCGGCATTTACGCTCACCGCTATGGATATGTGCCGGACGGTGCTGCGGAGTCTATCTCCGAGATGGAGTACCGGGCAGCAACGGAGGCTGCATTGCCGCGGTTCATCTATATGGTGGACAACAATCAGCCGTGGCTTCCCGCGCACATTGATTCCGGTAAGAGCCGCGAGCGGCTCTTGTCGTTCAAGAGCATGCTTCAGAAACGACACATCTGTCAACGCTTCGGAACCCAGGATCAACTGGCCACCAGAGTGGTCGCGGATGTCGGCAGACACATCGCCATGCAAAAGGCGTCCGAAGTTGGTCCCGGCATCCCTATTCGGGACATCGGTCTCGAATCGCTACGAGGTCCCGTGACTGAAACCAGTGACGAGTGGAACACCCGACGTAACAAGATCTATGAAAACCACCGAGGTTTGTTTCTCACCCACGTCATTCGCCCGTCTTCAAAGCCTGGTCAAACCTTCGACGTGTTCATCTATCTCATTCGTCATAGGTCAGAGGATTTGACAGACGTCCGAGTGGCAGAGTTTTTTCTCGGGCCATACTGGGAAAACAAGGTGTTCCCTGCCGTAGCAGAAGATGGTTTCATCGGCATCTCAACTTCAGCCTACGGAACATTTCTATGCATTTGCCGGGTCACGTTCATTGACGGAAGCCACATCTACCTGGATCGCTACATTGACTTTGAGATGCAGCGAACCGGTGGCTCGGGAACTTAACAACGGATTGCAGCATCGATTTCAGGATAAAATAGGATAAAATAGGATAAAATAGGGGACAGCCACCTATTTATTGACTTTCCGCGCGAATTCCGGTAGTGTTTCCCCATGCCACGACACGCGCGCATCGTCATACCCGGATTGCCCCACCATATCACCCAGCGTGGGAACAACGGCCAGAACGTGTTTTTTGTAAATGCCGATCGCGTTGCCTACCTCGACCTCCTGCGCGAGCAATGCAGCAAACATAAGGTGCACGTCTTGGGATACTGTCTCATGACCAACCACATCCACCTTATCGCCACCCCGGCACGGGAGGATTCGCTCAACCTGGCCATCGGGCGCACCCATTTCATCTATACGCAATACATCAACCGGCTCCGCGGCCGCAGCGGACACCTCTGGCAAGGACGCTTCCACTCCTGTCCCATGGACGAAGCGCACACCGTCGCCGCGATGCGCTACGTCGAGCGCAATCCCGTCCGCGCGAAGCTGACGCGCGCGCCATGGACCTACCGCTGGTCCAGCGCGGCCGCGCACACGGGCGGGCCGGACGCAGCCCAACTGCTCGACCTCGAAACATGGCGCGAACTCGTCCCCCGCGCAAACTGGAAAGAGATGCTCGCCCAACGCAACGACAAGGAAACCGCCGCTGCGCTTTGCCTCCACACGCAAACGGGCCGGCCCCTCGTCAGCGACTCGTTTCTCAGCAAGCTGGAACGCCAACTGGGCCGCCGCCTTCGCCCATTACCCGTGGGCCGCCCCAGAAAACAAAAGGCAGAACAAACACGGAGAAAATAGGTGGATTTCCCCTAGTTACTGCTATAGGTGACTGTCCCCTATTTCGTTAGTTGGAGGGCCTTACATAATCACTCGACATTTCTCGCAAGTCTCCAACGGCGAATGGCAGTATTGCATTTCCAAACATGGGGTAGAGCTATGCATAGATACACCCTACTAAGAACGACCGGCCCCAGAATTCGTGCCAAACGAATGTACAGAGTCTTGATTCTCCGCTTGCTCTTTATGGCTCCACTATTCTGCTTGGAAGTTTGGGCTGTCGAGATCAGTTTGCACTCGACACAAACTGCGATCTATCCCCAGAGCCCACTGTGCCTTACACTATCGATAAAATTGAATGAATCAGAGTCGACGAATGTGCGATCCGTTTACATTAGTTACGAGAACATCGAGATGAATATCTTCGATGCAAATGGCGGACTTGTCGCAGTATCCGCTAGACCTCAGAATTTATGTAATACGGAACAACGACACGTATTCAAGGCGATGTTCGAAACCTCGGCAAAAGCAGAGAAGTAGATTGTTCTCAATGAATGGTGTAGCACCGCGCTTCCACCGGGAGACTATCGCGTACAATGCCAGCTATCGAAGATAGCTATTCGAGATAAAGGACGGCAGCTAATGACAGACACCAGCTTGCCGCGCGAGGCGCGACTAGAATTCTCGTTCAAGATAATGCAGCCCAACGCGCAAGCCGTCGCAGAAAAGTATGATTCCCTGCTGTCGTCTGCAAAGGCAGGTTTGGCTGATGCTAAGGACTTAGATGAGCGGTCTCTAGCATTGGACAAACTCCTTTACTGCCGCGAGCCGATTGCACTGAAGTACCAGCTTAGGCTCTTGGCGGGAGATGTTCCAGCGATCAGCCCGGTATTGACGGAATGTCGGATTACAGACCTTATTGGCTACTTGCTTCAATCAGAGAACGCAGAGGTCGCCAATGGCCTCGTCGAGGTTTTCAATGAACTTAGTCAACAAGAAAAACCTGTGGAATCGTCGTTTCGACAATTTCTATCTAACGCAGTACTGTGGGCAATCCATGAGCTGAATTCATCGTCTAGCAATCCCAATGTAATCGCAGCGACTGACGCAATTGTAATTTCCCACGAGAAACCCCGCGATCCGCGTCCTGTGCCTGGGCTGGATTAGCCTGACTTGTTACCACCAAGTAGCCAAACCCCAGAATTACACAAATCAATACTCCTAATCTGTACGTCAATGGTATGTTGCTCAAAGTAAAAAGTCGATTCTATCTTGTCGGCGGCTCGTATTTAATTATTCGTTCGTTTCACATGGACACACAGAATATTTGGCAATACTGTATCGAAAAGCATGGTCCTGTCACTTGCACACCGAAAATCTGGTAGTGCCAATTCAAGTAAAAACGGAGACCCCAGATTATGTTGCGTTGTTTTGGAATCTTTATGCTGTGCTGTATTGCGGCACTCAAAGCACACGGGATCGAGTTTACGCTTCGCACTATCAATGGTGACGCACTCCTACAGAAATCGCCGCTACTATTGGAAATGGGATTGGTCCTCAACGAACAGGAAAGGGAAACAATTCGTGCAGTTTGGGTGGAATTCGACGATGTCGATTTTCGCATAGCGGCTGACTCCGATTACTTCGTCGATAAGTCTGAGAAACGCCAGTGGCTTTGCCCATCGAACAAATCTTGGCGTGCGGAATTTTCCCAGTCTGGCGAAGCACGCACCTTGCTCACTTTTGGGATATGGCATTCCACTGACTTACCTCCCGGAAAATACGACGTGACATGTGAAATTCGGCGTATTCATGAGTTTGGACACGACACGGTGCTTGGTACAGAAAGGAAACTATTGCCGCCGACAAAGCTTACTTTTTCGATTTCAATCTTACCCCGAAACGACTCCGCACTTCGGGAGGAATACGCAGCCCTTCTGGCCAGGGCGCGCTCCGAAAAGGGCGGTCGCGATTCCGTTGACGCCCGGCGTGTGGCGGTTGATCAACTTGTCTTTACAGACGATCCAATAGCACTGGATTACCGACTACGCCTTCTGGCAGGCGACGTAACGATGCGCAATGAGTGGTTCAGCGACTGTACCGCGACCGAACTTGTGACAATACTGAGCGCTAGCGACGACGTTTCAGTTGCAACTGGACTCGTAGAAGTTCTCAAAGAACTCGAAGCACGCACTGATATACAACCATTCGTCCAGAACGTTCTCCGAGGGCTGGTGCTGTGGGGCATCCATGAAATGCACGAAAACGGAAATGCTGACGTTAGAGCGGCAACCGAGGCAATCGTCAGTGCGCACGAGAGACCCCGCGATCCGCGTCCTGTGCCTGGGCTGGACTAGCCCGATGGCAACACATGCAAGAGATCGAGAACACTGAAGTACAGGACTTGGCGCTCCAATCCGCCTGAATCGCGATAGACTTTGCATCCTTTTTGAGCGCTGGACCTTTTAGCAAGCCTTTTTCAATACGGTTTAGCGCGGTAATCCTTATAAGGCTGCGCGCTACTTTATTCAGCGTGAAATTGAAGCGCCGCGCCACCATAGCTATCGATCAAGATTTGCCGGGCTTGGCCTGCTGCGAAGATTGATCCGGTGATGAGTAGCGGTTGAGAGATCGAGGCGGTTTCTAGGCCCATTTGAATTGCGCCGTCCAAGGTTTCGCATACCTCGTGGGGAATGCCGTGTGCGGATCGGGCCAGGTCGGCGGTTGATGTTGCGCGCGGGCCTTCGAAGCGGGTGAGTATCAGACGCGCGGCGATTGGCGCCAATCGTGCCAACATTTCTTCGCCGTCTTTGTCCGCGCTTGCGGAGAACACTACGGTGCACGGCGGCATGCATTCCACGAG
>CALEZK010000192.1 GCA_937928585.1 uncultured bacterium
GTTCGCGCTGTTCTCTCAAGGAGTCCTACTGGATCGACTGCGACACGACGCCTTGTTCCGGGGCGTACCAGCAAAGCGGTAGCTTTTCCACGCCACGATGTGGGCTGACGACTCACACATTGCCAGCCTGTGTTCGAAACACACATGTAGAGCGTCGTGTTGCAACAACAAAAGCCATCATCGGTAAGAAATGCAGACTAGATGCGTCCCCGCGCTCCGGATACACTGTCCCAAACTCCGGATTGAGGCATCGCAATGTATATCGCAAGAACGTTGATCGCTTTCTTGGCGCTTGTAGCCGCAAGCGTTGTCGCACCTGCGCAAGATGGCTCATCAGATCGTTGGCTGGATCGCTTTTCATTTAAGGAATCGCCTGCCGATTCAACCGGCGTTTGCACCGGTGAAATCGGAGCCCTTCCTTCTTTTTCCGTAGCCCCCTCCAGGACTGGCATGCAGTTCGTGCGCATTTCTTTACCGTTCCCGCCCGCGGCATTGCCCAAAGGTTTCGGGCTGGATGCGATCAGTGGTGACGTTCGACTCCCCGCGGACCTGCGCGTGCTGGGCCTGCACCCTGGCCTGCCGCAGTCGGTTCGTAAAGCGATCGTGAGCTTCCCATTTACGTTCGAATCGCTGGCACCGGAGAAGCTCTCGCTAATCTTGTCCTCCCAGAAACAAAAAACCACGCCCGCGTCCGACGCGCAGGCGCAACATACGCTCTCTTTCAATGACGCCACTTTTATCATTGCGTCCCACCGCATCGAATACTCGTCCGCGTCAATGAATTGGACGGCTACGCCCATCGCACCCTCCCTGGAAGCAGGTGGCATTTCAACTCTGGAAATCGTCGAATCCAGCGCAAATTACCTCTGGGTGCGTCTCCTCTGCCCGAATCCGCAGTGGCCTCGCATCTTGGAATTACGCGCGGACGCAACGGGCACTATCGCGCTCCGTGCCCATGTTCAGCGACTCGCCAAGGGCGACGACTATGCCCCCAATCTCGGCTGGGAGATCGTGCGTCCCGGCTTTGGCGCCTCCCCGCCGCAAACGTTTTCTTCAGAACAGCGCTATTCGCTGTCTTCCACAACCGGCGATTACACAATTGATTTGCCGGACGCGCATTTGCTCCTGCGGGGTCATATTGAAACGCGTGAGGTCGATGGCGGGGCGAAAATCACCTACCTCCGATGTACCGAAGCGGATCGCGTCCCCATGCAGGAAAGCGCGTGGCGCACATCGACGATTGCGATGCGTCCAACTGCGATTGAGCCCCTGAACCCGCTGTTGGAACCAGCTCATAGGTTCGAACTTCTATCCCGACACCAAGCCCCCGAGTTGGATCTGTCGATGTGGCCCGGGCTCGATCAATTGCGCGAATACCATCGGAATGCGGTCGTGCGCGCGGCGTTGCTCGGCGATGATTACGGCAATATTACATCCTTCAGCGATGGCGCGCCCGCAAGTTACTACGGCATGAACCGCCTGAATCACGCCCCGGCAATCTTTGAAGACTACTTTCGAAGCGGCGACTCCCAACTCCGCGAGACTGCCGTGCAATGGTGCAGCAACATGTACGACTTGTCGCTATGGTGGGGGGATTCGCCCGATTTCGGGGGCACGCGCTACAACGCGGCAGTCGCCGCTGGACAAAAAGAACACGAGGGCGACACGTCGTTTCTCTGGCGCACGAACGGCACTTCGCACTTTTGCACAAAAGGCATTGACGCATTCTTCCTCGCCTACGAAGAAACGGGCGACCCGCGCATGCTTACCGCGCTTCACGCGCAGATAGCATACGCGAAACAATTCATCCGCGTTGATCAAGGCGAATGCCGCAACATTGGCGACGTTTCCGATTTCATGCGCCTTTATCGTTTTACCGGATTGGCCGAGTACCGCGAAGAAGCCCTTAGACTCTTTCGCGAACTGCGCACAAAACTCGGTGACGACAACCTCTTCAGCCAAGGGGGCCAACCCATCGTGAAGGATGGTCCATTTATCGACGATGATCAGCATGGGTACAACGCGCCATTCGCAAAGCCTTATATCATTGGGTACGCCCTCGCAGGCCTTCCAAACCTCCTCGAAGTCGCGCCCGATGAGCCGCGCCTTCGCGATGTGGTTCGTGCCGTCGCCGATTTTCTTGCGGAGTCCATCGATCCGGTCGGCGGCTGGCGATATCCGCACCCGAACAGCAGTGGCATGATCCTGAGCCAGGCACTCGAACACGCTGCTCAGATCACAAACGCGGCGCGCGTCCTGGAAGCGCGAGGAGAAAATATCGACACGCTGTTGGACGCGATCGAGAAAGTCCTGCAAGCGCGCGTCACAGGGTTTCAACGTTCAGGAACGATTCTCGCCGGCCTCTCTGGATGGGAGACAAGTACGGGCGCGCTACGAGATGGAAAAACCATCTACGACCTCTACAAGAAACCCGAAGACCGCAATCCCGCGCGGGATTACACCGAGGGAAGCATCGGTATTGGCAGTGCCCCACCCGACGGGCTGGTTTATTTCGATGAGGTGCTTTCGTACTATCTTGCGCATCGTCCGGCGGAGCGTTTGTTCCACGCCAACACAGCCTTGTCGCAGGTTCTTGCCCGCGTTCCGGATGCACGGTTAAAACTCAGCCCCGCAGAGACAGGCGGCTCTTTCATTCGAATCGAACATCCGTCCGATCCAAACGTGAACGTCACCCTGTGGGGACCCGAATGGGCTTCCGTGCCTTTACTCGGCTATTCGCAGGAAGAACTGGGCGGCATGAAGTTGGATTGGAAACGTGACGACAAAACAGGCGCAGTTTCCTATTCCATAGATCGCCCTGAAGCAACATTCACTGCCGAGTTCATTCCCCATGTAAATTACGTCGAATGCCTTTACACCGCTTGGCCAAAACCGGAGGCAACCATCACGAGCGGACTCGCCGTCGGTCCATGCCAACAAATGAAAGGCAGCATCTTCGACGGCGAGGAAGCCGATATCATGTCCCGCATGCATTTCTTGTCAAACGGCGCGTGGACCACCCTCGCTGCCTGCGCAAACGGAAACGCCCGCAATATTCAGTTCGTAACCGGCGGCCCATCGCCGAATGTCGAAGGGGACATGGTCGCGAGTGGATGGAAAACGATTCACGATCCCCGCCCCGACGTTCCACTTTCAGCATGTGTGAGCAAAGACGGCGCATGGATCGCCGCGACCGCCGCGGAGAACGGCACTAGCATTTGCAACAACGCAAACGCCTCTCACCGCTGCATACACTCTCACGGTTCCGTGCCCATGCGTCGTGACGGCCCATCCACGCTGCGCGTAAACGCATACCTCATGCGCGGCACGCTCGATGACCTTGCGCAGCGCTATCATCAAGATGCCGCGCGATGGAAGACTACCCCGGTTGCCCCGGGGCCGCTTGCCGCACAAACGGCCGCCTACGGCGTGCGTGACATGCTCCCTTCTTTCAACGACGCGCGTATCGCGCGAATGAAGTTCGACACCTCGTGGCGCGCCTCTTCGCTTCCGTTTACACAATGGCGCGAAGCCGCGCGAAAATCCTACCTGGCATCACTGGGCTCGCGACCGCCCCTTGCCGCGTTCAACGCTACTGATATCGCCACAGAAGATCGAGGCTCGTACGTCGCGCACAAAATCGCAATCAACATCTCCGCGGATGAGCGCATCAAAGCATACCTGCTCGTTCCGAAAGCCGAGGGCCCGCACCCCGCAATCGTTGCGCTACACGATCATGGCGCGCACTTCGCTATCGGCAAGGAAAAAGTCGTGAAACCGTTTGGGGAATCTGAAGAGCGGCTCGCGGATGCCGTCGATTGGACAAACAAGTATTACGGTGCGCGTTTCATTGGCGATGCCCTCGCCGAGCGTGGGTATGTAGTCTTCGCAACCGATGCTTTGTTCTGGGGCGATCGGGGCCGCTTCGGCGGTGTCGAGTACGAAGACCAGCAAGCGCTCGGCGCAAACATGCTGCAACTCGGCTTATCCTGGGCAGGCAAAATCGTGTGGGATGACCTGCGCAGCGCGGAATTCGTGCAAAGCTTACCCAACGTCGATCCCGACCGCATCGGTTGCCTCGGACTCTCAATGGGCTCTCACCGCACCTGGAGCCTGAATGCCGCAACCGATATCGTGAAATGCGGCGCCGCCATCTGTTGGATGGGCGACACCCCGACGCTCGCAAGTCCCAAAAACAATCAGACCCGCGGGCAGTCGGCCTTCAGCATGCTTGTGCCCAATCTACGCAATCACCTCGATTACCCCGACGTCGCAAGCATCGCCGCGCCAAAGCCCATGCTCTTCTTCAACGGCACTGAGGACACGCTCTTCCCCGTCCCCGGCGTTGACGCGTCCTACGCAAAGCTCCGCGAAGTCTGGACCGCCCAGAATGCGTCTGACTCCCTGCTCACAAAACTCTGGCCCGTCCCACACGAATTCAACGCCGCCATGCAAGACGAAGCATTCACCTGGCTGGATGTGCATCTAAAACGATAACTGGAAGTGTAAATCATTTGGGAGAGTTGTCTTTGGTCAGCATTAAATTATGCGATTCCGACACAAGCATCCTCGGCTGCGTGCCCGTTTTGTCGGAGCTGAGACCGAATATCCCCGTCTCCGACTTACTCCCGCGCATCAAGAGACAGATGGATAGCGGTTACCACCTAGCTTCACTCGAGGATCATTCCGAGGTAA
>CALEZK010000193.1 GCA_937928585.1 uncultured bacterium
GTCACATGCACTTCCGAAGTCATCGCCGTATGAGGGTCTGTAGCTTTTACGATGGAGAGATGGTTTGTGATATCTAAGATTCAAACGCCAGGATTCGCACAATGAAAATCCGGCTCGGTGAAATTGCCTACGCTCGCAGCGGCGACAAAGGCTCCGGTGCAACCCTCGGGATTATTGCGCACACCCCCGATGGGTATACTATGATAAAGGCGTTCGTGACGGCGGAGGCTGTCGAGGCCTATTTTAAGCCCATGGGCTGCGGTCCCGTGCGCCGGTTCGAATGGGAAAATCTGTTGGCGCTTCAGTTCGCATTGCCATCGGTCTTGGCAGGCGGGGGAAGCCGTTCGCTTCGCATTGATTCTCAGGGCAAGACCATTGGGCAGGCCGTACTCGAGATGCAAATCGAAGTGCCGGAACACCTGGTGGCAAATGCAAAACCAATAGCGTAGCGGCTATCGTCGGCGATCATTCCCGGGGTCCAGGCCAAGTCCAGCGAGTTTTCAATTTCAGTTTTTTTTCGGGTCCAAGTGCCAACATCGGCACCTGTCGCTATCGGGAAGGTCCACGCGCGCAAATGAATGAGCTTGTCACATCTGAATCCGTCCAAAAAGACGTCGTCTGTGTCACCCTGAATCGCCCAGACAAAAGAAACGCGATGAACATCCCGCTTCTGAATGCATTGTGCAGCGCCTTCGACAATGCCAACGCGTCAAACGCGCGCGTCATTATTGTCCGCGGGGCAGGACCGGTGTTTTGCTCGGGCCTCGACTTGACCGAAGCCAATGACCCATCGAAATCCCACGAATCTGCTGGATGCATCGCCCGAATGATAGAGACGATCCTTCAATCGCGCGCCGCAACCATTGCTGCGGTTCACGGCGCTGCCGTCGCCGGCGGGGCCGGCCTCATGACGGCCTGCGATTTCGCCGTCGCGGAAGCGGGCACGAAAATCGGGTACCCGGAAGTGCGTCGCGGTCTTGTAGCGGGACTCGTCATGACTTTGCTTCGCAGGCAGGTGCGCGAACGCGATGCGCGAGAACTCTTGCTGCTCGGAGAAACCATCGACGCGCACCGCGCACGCGAAATGGGTCTGCTCAACCGCGTCGTTCCCGGCGGCACTGCCACGGATGCCGCACTGGAACTTACACAAATCCTGCTCAAAGGCGGCCCGCACGCGATAGCGCGCACCAAACAAGTCTTCGCCGACTTGTGGCCCCGTGCCATCGAAAGCGATCTCGCCTGGGCATTAAACCAGCACCGTGCGGTGCGCACCTCGCGCGAAGCCCACGAAGGCATCAACGCGTTCAACGAAAAACGCAAACCTTCATGGGAAACCGGCGAGTAAGGCGGGCTAAACAAGTCGCTTGCACATCTTCACGTGCGGGCCAATGTTCACCACATCGTACGGTTCCGATGCAATGCTCCAACCCAGCTTGAGATAAAAACCGACGGCGGGTTTTCGCGCGCTGCACCAGAGCTGTCGCACTGCGGAGCTCAACCGAATGTGCGATTCCGCGGCGGCCAACAGCTCCACGCCGAATCCGCGGCCCCGAAACGCAGGGTCGGTAGCCATTCCCCGCAATTGATAAGCCGGCTCGCCGAACCATTCGTTCAACATGAACGTGCCACAGGCCACGTTTTGCGAATCGAGAAAAGCGCCGAAGTGGATGGTGGAAACAAGCCGATCGCCCGGAAACTCCGCCGCGCGGTTGGTGCCACGAATGATGACATCCTCTCGAAGGGGCAGTATCTCCTCCAGCCGGGCCGGACGATACTCGGCTAGAATTCGCGGGTTGTCATTCATTCCCTGTTCCGCTCTCCGCGCTATTCGACGAGGGTTGCCTTCGTAATGCCGTCCAGGCGGGGAAAATTATCTCTGAGATACTTGTTTCCTCTCATGCGCACTTCGTTCTGTTCTGGCTGCTCACCGTACTCCGCGTTGACCTTCCGAAGCACGTCCAAACCTTCGACTACTTTGCCAAACGGCGAGAACCCTTGCGGGTCTAGAGAAGGAGAATTGTCTGCCAAATTCACAAATATCTGCGTCGTGCGAGAGTCAGGTTGCCCCGACTTTGCGAATACAATTGTGCCTTCAACGTTCTTCTCAGCAGGCGGGTCGTCTGGAATTCGCACCTCGGATATCTCGGAATGCGCAGCCGGATCTGCCGGAAGCCCAAACTGAACAATAAAATTGGGCACGACGCGGAAGAACTTCGATTCGTCGAAAAATCCGCGACGCACAAGCGCGTAAAACCGATCGGAACCATATGGGGACCACGCGCGGGTACATTCGACAATAAAAGTACCCATCGAACACTCAAACTTGACTTTGTAAGTCTCCGGAGACTTTTCCGCGGGAACAACTGGAGCGCTGCCACCCATGAACGCGGATACGCGCTCCGCAAGCAACTCGCGATTGCGCACCAACTCAGGGTTGGGGTCGTAAATCTCCTCGATAAACACCGCGCGCTTGATAGTGTCGAGATCGGGAAAGCTCTTGTCCAGAAACGCGTTCCCTTCGGTTGCAATCGCGGACTGCAGGTTGCTTATAGAGTCTCCGTAACCGTTGTATAACGATTTCACCACGCCAAGACCGAACGTCACTTTTCCAACCGGCGCGAAACCCATCGTATCCAGCTTCGAGTTGTCACGAAGATTCACGAACACCTGAGTCGAGCGCGAGTTAGGCTGACTTGCAGCGGCAAACGTAAACATTCCTTCCGTATTGCTCTGCGTCACCGGGTCGTCGATGATATTCTTGTCCATCCATTTCGCGGATACTGCCGGATCACCCGGAATTCCAAACTGCACGACAAAGTTCTCTACCGCGCGAAAAACACGCATATCGGTAAAGAACTTCTCTTTCACCAACTCGTAAATGCGATCCGCACCGTTCGGTGCCCATGCCCGCTGTATTTCCACGGTAAATGGGCCCTTCGTTGTCTCGAACAGCACGGTGAACATCTCCGGCGTTGTCGCGGGCATGGATTCGTTCGGAATGATGGTAATCTCTGGTGGAACTTCGCTATAGCGCGTTGCGAGATCATTGGGTTTTACCGAATCAGTCGCGTTGGCGCGCGCCTCCATCAAAAGTTCGTTTGCCTTTTTTTTGAGTTGGGCGGTTTTTGCGTCCGTTGAATCCTGCTCCTCGGACTCTTCGGATTCCTCTTTCGAGTCCGGTTGCGACTCTGTTTTTACGGCCGCGATGCGCGCCTGCTGTTGTTCGAATTCCGCAAGGCTCGCAGCCGTCAGCCTTGTGGTCCGAAACCAGTACACGCCATACACTGCACTCAGCCCCACGGCGAGTATCATCAAAATCCCAAACTTGCGGCCCATGATCGTTTACCTCCAAGTCGCCTGCCCGGCAACGACTACTCTTCGAGTTCACCTTGGGGAAATGACCCCAGTATTTTCAGTTCCTTGCACTGCTTTCGGACGCTGTCCAGCGCCTCTTTAACTACTGGATCGTCGCAATGACCAAGCATGTCAATGAAAAACACATACTCCCAAGCCCGTTTACGCGACGGGCGCGACTCTATCCGCGTCAGGTTCACGCCCGCCGTCGCAAGCGGCGTAAGCAATTCGTACAGCGCGCCAGGATGATCCATGATCGCGCAGATGATCGCGGTCTTGTCCTTTCCCGTCGTCTTTGCCATGTGTCTGCCGATAACAAAAAACCGCGTAAAATTGTTCGAACTGTCTTCAATGCCCTTCACAACGACACCGATGTTGTACGTCTCCGCGGCGAGCAAACTGGCAATCGCCGCGGCCCCCGGCTCGGCGGCCGCGATTCGTGCCGCCTCCGCCGTGCTCGACGTCTCGATCAGTTCCGCGTTTGGCAGGTTTGCCTTGAGCCAGTTTCGGCATTGCACGAAGGGCTGCGACTTGGAATACACCTTCGTGATCAACTCCAGCGGAGAGTTCGACAGCAGGTTCTGCTGAATGCGCAACATGACTTCGTTGACTATCTTCAGATCGGATGTTAGAAACCGGTCCAAGGTATCGCCCAGACTGCCACCCATCGCTGTCTCGACCGGTACAAGACCATAGTCCTGTCTCTTATACACATCTCCGAGCCCACG
>CALEZK010000194.1 GCA_937928585.1 uncultured bacterium
CTTGAGAGCACCCCGCGTGATGCCCTCAACGAACTGCTTCTGTGCGAAGAGATACAAGATTACCACAGGCGCAATCGCAAAAACAGCCGCCGCCATCAACAGGTTCCAGGGCGCCGTACCTTCCTCCGCCTGTTTGCGCAAATAGGCCAGTCCAATAGGCAGAGTGCGCATCGCGGTAGAGTTCGTCACGATGAGCGGCCAAAGGTATGAATTCCACTGTCCCAACAAGCCAAGCACCGCCGCAGCCGCAATCATCGGCCGGCTCAGAGGCACCGAGACGTGCCACAGGGTTCGCACATGGCCCGCGCCGTCGATTCGGGCCGCATCCAACAAGGCCGACGGCACTTGTCGAAACTGCTGATGCAGCACAAATACCGGAAACGCGTGCGCAATCGCAGGCACGATGAGTCCCGCATGGGTATCAATCCACCCCAACTCGCGAAGCAGCAAAAAGTTGGGCACCAGCTTCATCTCCTCGGGAACGATCATCGTGGATATCACTAAAATCAGGATCACACGCTTTCCCGGGAACCGTATCACTGCAAGGGCGTACGCCATAAAGGTCGCGCAGACCAACTGTAGCGCGGTTGCCGTAAAAGCCACGAGGATGCTGTTTCGATAGAATACGCCGAACGGCGCCGCGCGCCATGCCTCGACATAGTTCTCCCAACGGAACCCCTCCGGCCACCACCTCGGGGGATAGACAGCGGCCTCGGCCGGTGTCTTGAACGATGTTATCAACATCCAGAAAAATGGCAATCCCATGATCGCGCACGCAACGATCACGCCCCCATACGCACCCCAAATCGCTGAACGCTTCGTGCGCATGGCCCCTACTCGCCGTAGTGCACGCGGCGAGCCGCATAGCGAAACTGCGCGATAATCACGCCAACGGATATCAGAAAAAACACGACCGCAAACGCAGAAGCGAACCCGGCGCGGTACTCTCGGAACGCCAGTACGTAGAGGTGATACACGTACATGCTCGAAGAGGGGTACACCGGCCCCCCTTCTGTCATGATCGCGACCGCATCAAAGGCCTTCGTCGCCTGGATAAAGCCCGTTACCGCAAGAAAAAATATGGTTGGGGTCATCAGCGGCAATGTCAGGTGGCGCAGTCGCGCTATTGGACCCGCGCCTTCGATGGACGCCGCTTCATAACAGTCGCGCGGCAAATTCTGTAGCCCCGCGAGAAAAAGCAGACTCGCGAATGCCGTCTCTTTCCAAACTCCCACAAGAATTACGGCAAAAAGCGCAAGCGTGGACGATACGAGCAGGTTTGGCCCCGCGATTCCGGCATATGCGTACAGCGCGCTGAGGGGACCGTACTGCGGGTGCAGCAGCAACACCCAAACGAGCGCAGCCGCCGCCGTCATTGTCACATGCGGCAGAAAGGCTATAGTCCGGAATAAACGTTGTCCGCGCAACGGAACGTTAAGCAAAATGGCCAGCAAAAACGCAAGGATCTGGCCCAGCACCACTACGGATATCGTATACACCGCGGTGTTAAACAAGACCCGCCAAAATCCGGAGTCGTAGAATAATTCGATGTAATTCGCCAAGCCCACGAAACGATTGGTGGGACGAAGCAAGTCCCAATCGGTGAAGCTCAACCAGACGCTATAGAGTATCGGCCAGAACGTAAACGCCCCGAACAAAAGCGCATTCGGCGCCACGAAAGCCAGAAAAGTGGCCCATTCCCGCCGATCTCGGCGCCAAAAAGGAGAAGTTTTTGTGCGCGCTTTCATGACTGAATCCTACGTCGGCCCAACGGATCGACGCTAACGTCCCCCAAGCTCGCGCTGTATTCCGGACTCCGCCTTTGCATCAGCCGCATCCAGGGTCTCCTGCACGCTCGCGCCGTCCACAAGAATCTTCTGATACGCCTCATTAAATGCATTGCGAATCGCCGGCGACATGTTCACCGAGAAATCCGCCCGGATGTTCGGAAGCGCGCTATGAATAACGGCGTACCGCGGCTCCGCTAGCGTCGCACCGGCAGCAGCTTGGGCGCGTCCACTATATGCCGCATAGCCGGTCTGTTTTGCATAGTAGGCGATCTGCTCTGGCGCCAGCATGAATCGAATGAACGACCACGCTGCGGCACGTTTCGACTCCGGACACGTCGCCAGCATTGCGAGCCCCCCACCCCCAGGCGCATAAACCGTCCCTGCACTCCCGGAAGGATACACGGCAAGCCCAGCGGTGAACCCGTGATCGGCGCCGAATATCTCACCAAACGCATCTTGGGAATCAAGTATCATCGCTGCCCGCTGATTAAGAAACGCGCCGCGATGTCCTCCCGACGCGCGATCCGGCAGTACCACGGCCCCCTCGCGCACCAACTCCTGAAGTTCGCTCAACAGCCGTACGACAACGGGATCGTTAAGCGTAATCGTCGCGTAATCGCGGGTAGTAAGTTCGCCGCCTTCCGACCAAATCATCGAAAACAGTGGCCAGGTGATATTCCAGAGCGCAAGCCCATGTCTCCGCACCGTACCGTCAGGTTCGCGCACGGTCAACGCGCGCACCGCGGCAAAGAAGGCGTCCCAAGTCTTCGGTGCGCCATCGATTCTTGCATCCGCAAACGCCTGCTCGTTGAAATAAAGCACCGGCACCGAGACGTTAAAGGGAAGCCAATAAATCCCGCCATCTATCTCCCCCGCTTGCGCCATCGTCGCCGGCCAATCCGTTCGATCGATTCCGTCCTCCCCGTCCAAATACGACCGCAAATCAACGAGCGCACCGCTGCGGGCAAACTGCCTTATTTCAAAAGTGCCGAGTTGCGTTACGTCAGGCCCGGAACGCGCCGCTGTCGCCGCAACCAACTTCGTGGCGAGATCGCTGTAGGTACCCTGGTACTCCGATGTCACCTGAATCGTCGGGGTTGATTCATTGTGACGCCGCACCAACTCATCCTGTGCCTCGCCAGATGCCCCCGCCAAGGTCCGCCAGTATGTAATGGACGTAACACCGCCAGCGGTATCTCCAGAATCTCCGCAGGAAGCAACACACAGCAATGCAAGGCAAAACCCAACGAACTGTCGTTTATTCATCATAGCCACCGCAGCGTACCAAGCAACACAAACGCAATCAAAGCCAACCTCTGTTCGTGCGCTTCTGTAGCTTGCTACTGCTTTTGCCAAACGGGCTTGCTCGCGGTTTCTACGCCGTACAACCAGAAATCAACCCCAGCCCCCGCCTGTTCCAACTCGGGCCAATTCCGGTATGATGTGCGCTCAATAAACCCGAACTGGCGAGGAAACATGAATTTCATAGCGGATCGAATGGCAAAGATTGATTCAAGCGGAATACGGAAAATATTCGCTCTGGCCGCGAGCCTGAAAGACCCCATAAACCTGAGCATCGGGCAACCCGATTACGACGTCGACGAAGCAGTCAAACAAGTTGCTATCACGGAAATTCAATCGGGTTTCAATAAGTACACCCAGACCGGTGGAATTGAAGAACTGCGCTCGGAAGCGTCCGCATACTACCAGCGTCGCTTTGGCTCTCCCCTCGATAATGTCATGGTGACCTCCGGCGTATCAGGCGGACTCTTTCTCGTATTGCTGGCGACGATCAATCCGGACGACGAAGTAATCTTCGCGGACCCCTACTTCGTCATGTACAAGCATCTCGTGAATCTGCTGGGCGGCAAGTGCGCCATGGTCGATACGTATCCACACTTCAAACTCACCGCCGAAGCCGTCGAAAAAGTTATCACACCCAAATCAAAAATCTTGATCGTCAATTCGCCGTCGAATCCAACCGGCGTGACGCTCTCGAAGCAGGAGATGCACGACCTCGCCGCCGTCGCCAAAAAGCACGGCCTGCTCGTGATTTCCGATGACATTTACGATCAATTCCATTACGACGGCCCCGCGGGAAGCATGGCTGGGCTATACGAACACACCGTAGTCCTCAATGGCTTTTCGAAGACCGCCGCCATGACCGGCTGGCGTGTCGGGTTTGCCGCGGGCCCAAAAGACATCATGGACAAGATGAACACCTTGCAGCAGTATACTTTCGTCTGCGCGCCATCCTTTGCGCAAAAAGCCGCCGTCACGGCGTTGAAACTGGACCCTTCCGAAAAGCTGAATGCGTATCGACGCAAACGCGACTTGGCATTCGATGGCCTGCGCGCGCGCGGTTTCGAAGTGGAAAAACCCGGCGGTGCCTTTTACATTTTCCCGAAGGCACCCGGAGGCGATGGCGACGCGTTCGTAAAAAAAGCCATCGAGAATAACGTCCTGATTATCCCGGGCTCGGTTTTTAGCGAAAAAAATTCGCATTTCAGAATCAGCTTCGCCGCGACGGATGATACCATCGCACGCGGACTGGACGTATTAGGCTCGCTAGTCTAGCAATCGATTCAACCGGCGCCTGCTCCAACAGAAAAAACGAGGACTGCCATGGCAGACACGACTCACTATTACGACTATGTGCTCGGTGTTTATCTTCAAGGCATGTTGGGGTCCAAACCCCAACTTCCAATGACGCTTGATGAACTGGAACGCCTCGCAAAGGAAAAAATTGATCCGCGCGCCTACTGGTACGTTGCCGGCGGCGCGGGTATGGGCGACACCGTCAATTCAAATCGAGAAGCTTTTCAACGCATCTCCCTTGTTCCACGCATGTGCAGAAACGTGAGCGAGCGAAATTGGAGTACCAGGCTCCTGAATACGAATCTGCGTTCACCGCTCATGCTGGCCCCGGTAGGCGTTCAGGAAATCGTGCATCCCGAAGCGGAACTTGCGGTGGCGCGCGCGGCGAAGGCTGTCGGCGTCCCGATGATGCTGTCAACCCTCTCGTCTTACGCAATGGAAGAAGTAGCGGCTGCGTTAGGAGATACACCCCGCTGGTTTCAACTGTATCCGCCCAAGGATTTGGCGCTCGCAAAAAGTCTCGTTCAACGCGCGGAAGCGTCTGGATTCGAAGCAATCGCCATCACAGTGGACACCCGCCAGATCGGCTGGCGCTGGCACGATCTCAGCGAAGCATATCTCCCGTTTCTTCAAGGACAGGGCATCAAAAACTATCTGACCGACCCCGTTTTCCGTAGCATGTTGGAGGAGTCTCCAGAAGAGAATCCACGCGCGGCCATCGCCAAATGGACCGAAGTCTATGAAGACTCCAGCCAAACATGGGACACCTTCGCCCGGATCAAGGAGATGACCAAACTTCCAGTCCTGATCAAAGGCATTCTCCACCCCGCCGATGCCAGGATCGCCGCCGACCGCGGGTTCGACGGTATCGTCGTATCGAATCATGGCGGCCGTCAGATCGACGGATGCGTGTCCCCCATCGAAGTGCTGCCGGACATCGTTGCCGTCGCCCAAGATCGCCTCGCCATCATTCTCGACAGCGGTATTCGCTGCGGCGCCGACATGCTCAAAGCCCTTGCCCTCGGCGCCCACGCGGTATTGCTGGGCCGACCCTACGTATGGGGTCTCGCTGTCGATGGCGAGAATGGCGTCCGTGAAGTGCTCGCGCGTCTTCTTGCCGAGTTTGACGTTACCTGTGCGCTTTGTGGTCTCTCGTCGTTAGCCGAAATATCATCAGATGTAATAGCGCCCCCATCACGGAAGCGATGATCAATGCCTTTCGCCGGCTGGAAACTGAAACGCATGCTGTTCAAAAGCGGCGCTACGCTTCCAACGGGCACAATACAGGGAATAGACAAACCGCTTAGTGCGCTCGTACAAGGCACTGCCATGCTCCCCGGCGATGACGAACGCCGCATGCACGCGCTCCTCGATGGAATTGTCGACCTCGGTTGCACAGTCTTCGACACCGCCCACGTCTATTCCAATGGCGAGAGCGAACGTTCCTTCGGACGCTGGATGGAATCGCGCAGAAACCGCGACAGCATCGTGATTCTCGGAAAAGGCGCACACCATTCCGCCGACCGGAAATGTGTGACGCCCTACGACATCACCGCGCACTTGCACGACTCCCTCGCGCGAATGAAGACGGACTACATCGATTTATACATGCTTCACCGGGATGATCCCGCCCAACCCGTGGCCCCCATCATGGAAACGCTGCATGAACATATAACCTCTGGAAAAGTGAAGGCCATCGGCGCATCCAACTGGACTGTTCGGCGTTTCGCTGAAGCGAACGCCTTCGCCGAGTCGCATGGCCTCACGCCTTTCGTAGCCAGCAGCCCCCAATTTAGCCTCGCCGAAATGATCGACGAACCCTGGGACAACTGCCATTCAATCAGCGGCCCGCAAGGCGAATCGGAACGCGGCTGGTATCAGGAAATGGATGTCCCGCTTTTCGTATGGTCTCCCCTCGCGGGCGGCTTCCTCTCCGGCCGCGTTTCGCGGCAAAACATCCGCCAACACGAAGAGCAGCTCTACCATCGCTGCTACACCTGCGAAGCAAATTTGAAACGTTTGGACCGCCTGCATTCATTTGCGCGCGAGAAACGGATTTCCGTTCCACAGCTCGCGCTTGCGTGGCTGCTGCAACAACCCTTGCTGCTGTATCCACTCGTCGGCGCCCGACACCCCCGCGAGTTTGAAAACCTTACCAAAGCATTCGAGTTCGAACTAACCCCCATCGAGATGGAATGGCTGGATCTGGAGCGCGATGTTCTGGTTTAAGAATCGAAAACGCGCGAAGCTTCGCGCCACGCCATTTCCCACGGAATGGGAAGCGATTCTCAATTCGAATGTCATCTATTACCGCCATTTGCCCGAGGCGGAGCGGATGACACTGCAGGGCCACATACAAATCCTGCTCGCCGAAAAAAATTTTGAAGGGTGTGGCGGCTTGACCATGACCGACGAAATTCGCGTAACCATCGCCGCCTATGCCGCCATCCTCATGCTCGGCAGGGATTTCGACTACTTCCCAAGGCTCGCGTCCATCCTCGTTTACCCGGACGCATTCGTAGTCCCAACATTCGAGCACGTGGACGATATGGAGATCGTCGAAGAGGAAGATGTCCACTTCGGCGAGTCGTGGAACAACGGCGCTGTCGTCCTGGCGTGGAAGCCGATTCTGCAATGCGCCCGGAATACCGGCCAATCCCAAAACGTCGCCCTGCATGAGTTCGCGCACCAGGTTGACCTGGATGACGGCATCACCGACGGCGTCCCCTTCCTCGATGAAGACGACGCCTATGAGGAATGGAGCAACGTCATGACCGGAGCCTTCGAATCGCTCTGGCGCGACATCGAAAACAACCGCCGCACCTGGCTCGACGAATACGGCGCAACCGATCCCGCGGAGTTCTTTGCAGTCCTTACGGAAACGTTCTTCACGCGTCCCCACACGCTACAGCGCAAACATCCAGAAGTGTACGCCGTGCTGAGCGAGTTCTACCGGCAGGATCCCGCAGTCCTTCTACCCAAGGTTTAACAATAACGCCGACTAATCTTCCTCGTCTTCATCGTCGTCCTCATATTCTTCCATCGCCTCTTCAGGAATCGGGTCGTCGAGTTGATCGAGCAAACCCGCCGCATCCTCCGCGTGCTCCGGCGCGACTTCTATGGACGCAAACGCGCTGTCGCGAACCGCCCCACCCAGAATGTTTTGGCCCAGCGGATTCTGAACCACATAAGGTATCTCCGCTCCCTGCAAAATGGACTCCGCCAAAGCGATCTCGCCTGCATCCGTCGTTTCAAAGATCTTTACCGTCTCCTGAAATCCCAACTCATCGTCCGGCTCTTCCGAAACCAGCGCGACCTTGCATTCGCCGCAAATCTCTACGCCGGACTCGTACTCCGCACCGCAACTTGGACAGAACATCGTGCACCTCCTTCGCTTACTGGGTCTCTACCCATATTGTACCGTATTTAAAGGCCGTCAAGGTTTGACGAATCCCCCGCGTATCGTTATCCCACTTCCCTTGGTATACTGTGGGTGTTCAGTGCCTTTTTCCCAACGGGGGAAATGGGCAGTTTTCGACATACTTTAACGATGACTGTCGAATTTCGGCAGCAACGGGGTGTCTCACGATGATTTCGGCCCGAGGCCTCTCAACCACGATTTACTTTTCCACCAAGTTTTCAGCGCTGTTGACCATCTTCGTCGTGCTCACGGTCGCACTCAGCTCGTGTTCACCGCAACAGGCTTCGCCTCCATCCGCCGAAGCTCCCGTAACACCGGTTGCAGCCGAAACGGAAAAGCAAGCGGATCAGGCGCCGCCCCCTCCGCCTGCGCCAAAAGAACTAGCTGTCATCGGCACGGTACCGCTGCAGGGCGACCGCCTCGACAGCCGAATCACCGTTTTCTTCAGTGAGAACATCGCGGTAGAAGGCGGCGATCAACCCGGTGCCGCGGCCCCCTTTACCATGCAGCCCAGCTTCGATGGCACTTTCACCATCGGCCCTAACTTCATCGACATCCACTCCGATAAATTCTCGCCCACGGATCCCGTCACGCTGAATCTCGGAGAATCGATCAAATCAACGTCCGGCGGCGAAATCCCGCAAAACCAGCGCACCCTTAGTTT
>CALEZK010000195.1 GCA_937928585.1 uncultured bacterium
GTATCCAGCAGCGTCGGATCGGAGCCATGCGTGTTGACCTCAACGCCGTCGGCAAGGCCATCGCCATCGGAATCGGTCGAGTTCGGATTCGAGCCATGCGTATTCACTTCGTCGGCATCGCTCAATCCGTCGCCGTCCGTATCGACAACGAGTGGATTCGTGCCATGCGTGTTCACTTCCGCTCCGTCTGAAAGTCCGTCGTTATCCGTGTCCGAGTCATTTGGATTCGTATTGTGCGTGTTTACTTCCACGCCGTCATTGAGACCATCGTTGTCCGAATCCGAATCGTTTGGATTCGTGCTGTGCGTATTGATTTCAGCCCCATCACTAAGGCCGTCGTTGTCGGAGTCCGAATCATTCGGGTTCGTGCTGTGCGTATTCACTTCCGCGCCGTCAGTGAGTCCGTCATTATCGGAATCGGCATCGAGCGGATCGGTATTATAGGTGTTCACTTCCTCGCCGTCTTCCAGCCCGTCATTATCGGAATCGGGATCGTTTGGATTGGTGCCCAGCGTCCCTTCGACGGTGTCCGAAAGGCCATCACCGTCGGTGTCGGGATCGGTGCTGACAATCTTGAAGATCTCGCCACCATCGTAGTCGACGATATAGAGTTCGCCATTTGCATCTTCTCCGAACGACGAGATCGAGGAAATCGAGCGCGCGCCCGGCGGATCCAACTCGGTGGTGCGATCGGTGAAGTTTTGCACTGTACCGTTGTATTCAAAGGTCCAGATGTCGTCGAAGATAAAGTCGGCAAAGAAATAGGTGCCTTGAAGTCCGGCGATATTGGTTCCGCGGTACACGTAACCGCCCGTTACGGAACGGCCGATCGTGTGATTATAGTCACCAATCGGCGGGGTGAAGCCGGGGTTGGTGCCGCAGGAGCCCGAGCCGCCTAGGCATGCAAAGCCTTCGGCAATGTCCCAGCCGTAGTTCTCTCCGCCGGTGCTGGATGCGTCCTGAAAATTGATTTCCTCACGCGCACCTTGTCCCACGTCGCCGATCCACAGGTCGCCGGTCTGACGGTCAAAGCTGCAGCGCCAGGGATTGCGCAAGCCGTAGGACCAGATGTAATCGTTACCGGGAGTGGCGCCGTAGAATGGGTTTGTCGGCGGAGTGTACGGTGCGGCACCGAGGTCAACATCCAGGCGGAGCATTTTCCCTAGCAGCGTCGTTGTGCTTTGACCCGCATTCAAGGGGTCGTCCCCGCCGCCGCCGTCACCGGAAGCAACGTAGAGGTAGCCGTCATTCGGACTAAAGCCCATCCAGCCGCCGTTGTGGTTGGTATCGTACTGGTCAATGGTCAACAGAGGAAAACCACTTCCGGCGTTGGCGATGTCCGGGTCGCCGGACACTGAGTACCGGGCAATGATCGTGTCGCCGGGGTATGTACTTTGGTCGATGTAGTTGACGTAGAAGTAACCGTTGTTGTCGTAGTCGGGGTGAAACGCCAGACCAAGTAAGCCACGTTCCCCGCCGGTCTGCACGATTCCAGATAAATTCAAGAATGGAGTGCCCAAAACTGAGCCGTTCTTGATGATCTTGATTAATCCACCTTGTTCAACAACGAATAGGCGTGTTGCATCGCCCGGCGCGTGCGTTACGAACAAAGGATCGGTGAACCCATCGGCAACGAACTCGGTCGCGAGCGTCTGCGCATGCGCTGCCGGTAAGATCGCCGCCAAACCAACACAGATTGCCAACAAGAAAGGAAAAGAATACCGCACAAAGCCCACCCTTCGATTGGCGCAAAGCCCGCGCCGTAAAACCGACACCCAACCCATTTTTCCACACTGCACGAATTTGGTACTGTGTTTATACCATACGATTCAGACATTTTGCCAACTGGGAACGATTATTTGGATACTCACAAAACTATGTTAAGATATTGTATTGTCTAGATTTGCAGCGGCCACAAGTTAGACAAATGCTGGCGATCCAAGCTACCCAAAAGTGTGAAAAACAAGGACGAATGACCTCATGGGAAAGAGTTATCTTATCGATATGGATGGAGTGCTGGTTAGTGGTCGCACGATCATCCCCGGCGCCGACCTATTTATTAAGCGGTTGCGCGACGCAAACGTAAAATTTCTCGTGCTAACAAATAACCCCCTCTATACTCAGCGCGACCTGGCGCACCGGTTAAAAGTCGGTGGCTTGGAAATCCCGGCGGACAATATCTTCACCTCGGCAATGGCTACCGCGAAGTTTCTTCAATCTCAGAAGGAGCGCGGCAAGGCCTTTGTGATAGGCGAGAGTGGGCTGACCGGACCGATTCACGATATCGGCTGGGTCATCACAGACCACGATCCGGAGTACGTGGTGCTGGGCGAGACACTGAATTACAACTTTGAGATGGTGACGAAGGCGATTCGGTTCGTTGCGGGTGGCGCTCACTTTATCGCGACGAACCCGGACCCCTCCGGCCCGAGCGAGACGGGGTTGGTTCCGGCATGCGGCGCGCTGGCTTCGTTGATCGAAAAGGCCAGCGGAATGATGCCATTCTTCGTGGGCAAGCCGAACCCGCTCATGATGCGTATGGCGTTGAAGTATCTTGGCGTGCACACCGACGACGCGATTATGATTGGTGATCGCATGGATACCGATATCATAGCGGGGGTGCAGAGCGGGCTGGAGACAATTCTGGTCTTGAGCGGCATTACTTCCCAAACGGATATACGCCGTTTCCCCTACCAGCCGACGCGGATTGTAGGGTCAGTGGCGGAGATTGAGCCATGAAAGCGGTCAGATGGTTTGCCCCGCGCGATATGCGAACGGTGGACATTCCGAAGCCAACACCGAAACCCTTTGAAGCGTTGATCCGTATCGAATCCACCGGTGTTTGCGGATCAGACATGCATTACTACGCCGAAGGGCGAATCGGGCGCACGGTAATCACCTCGCCCATTATTCTGGGTCATGAATACGCGGGGATCGTGGAAGACGTTGGGGCCGAGGCAGACAGAACACTGATCGGAAAGCGTGTTGCAGTCGAGCCGGGCATACCGTGTATGCGCTGCGAGTTTTGCCTGAAGGGGCATTACAATGTGTGTCCAACGCTGCAATTCCCCGGCGGTCCGCCGAACGACGGCGCGTTATGCGAGTATATATGCGTGCATGCGGCGTTTTGCTTTCCAGTGCCGGATGTAATGAGCGCTGCGGAGGCCGCGATGATTGAACCGCTTGCGGTCGCGCTGCACGCTGTCGATCTCGCGAACTTGAAACCGGGCGAAACCGTTGCAGTGCTCGGCCTCGGTCCAATCGGACTGTTGACGGCGCTGGCCGCAAAAGTCGCCGGCGCTGGTCGTGTCATTGGTTGCGACCTGCTGGATTATCGCGTTGCGGCATCGGCGAAACATGGGGTCGACTTCGCATTCAATGCGCAACGCGAGAATACGCTGGACGCCGTGATGCAGGAAACCGGAGGGCGCGGTGTTGATATTGCTTTCGATTGCGCACGGTCAGCGGACACACCGGCGGTAGCATGCCGGATTGCGCGCCCCGCGGGGCGCGGAATCCTTATCGGTATTTCCGGTGAAGAGAACGGCGTGTTTCCCGTGGATATTGCGCGGCGCAAGGAACTAACGCTGACGTGGTGCCGGCGATTTCTTTTTAATTTCCCGACGGCCATCGATCTCGTTGCCACAGGGCGGGTCGACGTGAAATCCATGATCACGCACTCATTTCCCCTGGAACGCGCGGCGGACGCTTTCGCGCTGGTGGAGCATGCGGAGGACGGTGTGTTGAAGGCTTCTGTCGATCAATAATTTGCCATGGCATTCGAGCGAGGGTGGAGTTCCAATGATTAAAAAGATACTGAAGTGGACCGGAATCGTGTTGTTGGTCCTGGTCATTCTGTTTGTAACGTTCGTCGGACCCTGGCCGACGTATAAAGCAAGCGATGTTACGCAGGAAAAGTATTACCAGAATGCTATCGCGCTGGTGGATGCCAACCTTGCGGAATCGACTATCAGCAAAGATGTCGGCGCGTTGAAGGCCGGTTGGGCCGCGGTGGAAATCACTCCGCCCGTGGGCACACCACTCTCCGGCTACGGCGACCGGCAGGGGCGGCCTTCGACCGGCATTCACGACGAATTGTACGTGCGCGCCCTTGCGTTGAGCGATGGCAAGGACACCGTGGTGATAGTCGGTTCGGACATGTTAATCGTTCCGGACAATATCGCGAACATTGCGCGCGCGGATGCCGCCGCCGAGACGTCGCTCACGCCGAACGATATTCTGTTCAATGCCTCTCATACCCATTGTGGGCCAGGCGCGTGGGCGCCGGGATTCGCGGGCAAGGCGTTTTCGGGCGAGTACAATGAAGCGATCATGACCGAACTCGGTCACCAATTTGGCGAGGCAATTGTCGAAGCGTACCAAGCAATGGAACCCGCTGAAGTAGCGCACGGCACACTCGACGTTCCCGAGTTCATCCGCAATCGCGTGCGGGAAGCAAGCACGGACAACCAACTGAAGTATCTGCGCGTAAAACAGGACGATGGTGACGAGTGCTATTTATCGTCGTATTCGGCGCACCCGACCGTATTGGGCGGCGGGACTATGGAGTTCTCCGCGGATTATCCGGGGTTCCTATATCGCCACATCGAGAAGGAAACTGGCAAGTTCGCGATGTATCTCGGCGGTGCGGTGGGAAGCATGGGCCCAAAAGTTTCGGGTCCTGATGGATTCACCAGAGCGGAGACCATGGGCGAGGCGCTTGCACAAAAAGTGCTGGATGCTTCCAAAGACGCGACCTTTACCAAATCCGTAGAGATTGCTTCGGTAGGTTTTCCCTTCAAGACGCCATCGCTACAGTTCTGTCCGATGGGGCGCAGTTGGCGCGTTTCGCCATTTCTTGTGCCAATGCTCGGAATCGATAACATTGCGTGGGTGCAGGGTGTGCGCGTAGGAGACATGTTCTTCTACGGAACGCCATGCGACATGAGCGGTGAGATTGCGGTCGATATGAAGCGTTGGGCCAAGGACAAGAGCGTGGATCTGTGGGTGTTGAGTTTCTGTGGCGATTACATTGGCTATGTGTCCCCGCAGCGCTATTATGAGACGGCTGACCCGAACGGAGACGAAAGCTACGAGATGTACTTCATGTCATGGTTCGGCCCGAATCAGGAACCCTTCTTTACCGGCGTAATGCAGCATATGGTGGAGAAAATGTATGCGGCGTTGTGATGCAGACGGCTGACGAATCACATACTCCGGAAGACAGCGGGCCGACGCTCGTTCCCGATACCGCCGAAGCAATCACGCCTCCCTCCCGGCTTCGCCTTGCCGTACCGATGCTCTTTGTCATTGCTGGAATGAGTGTGCTCGGCATTCTGTCTTATCTCGAGCATAAGTGGATTGAAACGGTAACGTGGAAAGACGCATTGATTTCGCGCTCCACCCGGGCAGTACCAGAAGGCTCGTACCCCACCGCTTCACGCAATATCGATACGTCCAACTTTCCCCCGGAGTCAGCAGTTTTCGACCAGTCCATGTCCAACGCGTTGGGCGATCTAAATTGGAGCCGCCGTGAGCGACTGACGGCGATTGAAATGCCCGACGCAGTATGGGAGTCGATTCTCGAGAGTGGGAATATACCTGCCCCGAACTCCATGGAAGTGTTGGCAGGGCCGCTGTGCCGATTGGAAGAGTTCACAGTTGCATTCCGACAGTTCAAGGTTGTCGGAAGAATTGAGGCGGGAACACCGGGATTGTCGTTCAGCTATTTGTGTCGAAAAGACGCAACGACAGAGACGGTGTTTGCCGAATCAAACGACCCTGGCTGGATTGATCCCATTGGACAGACCCGCGACCTCGATGATTCCGATCAGGCGATTAAGGAAGACGCCAGCTTCCTTGTTCCGATGGCGCCGGTGTCAAAAATGACTTCCTACGCTGCGCTTGCCGCGATTGCTCTCATTGTCCTGGGTTGTGGGATCACCTTGAATCGAACTTTGCACCGCCTCTCGCACCGGTACAGCACCCTCGCATGGATGATCGCGCCAGCATTGGAATACCGAGGACTCTTTATCGCGATACACGCCGTATGCTACGGGAGTTACTTCGGCGCCTCCCTTTTGGCGATCAGGATGCCGATTGAGAACCTGAACATCCTGATGATCGTCAGCGAGATTTTTACGCAAGGCGATTTGAGTCACATTGGGGATGCCTATTTGTCGGGCAATGTTTTCTCGGCCGCTTGGGCGACGTTCTGGAATAATTTCGTGGTGCAAACGTTTATGATGTCCATTCTACCTTCGCTTATCATCCCGTTTGCCGGGGTGCTGAAAACCGTCTTTAGTTTGCTGCTGGCCGGGTTCGTGCTATCGCCGATTTGGGTCGGGTACACAGGAAAGATGACCTTTCACTCCGTAACGCTTTCGCTTGAGTGTCAGGCCTATGTATTCGCGGCGTTCGCGATCAGCGTGTACGTGGTTTATATGGTTAGATGGTTTGGCGGAGATCGCGGTGCGTTGAATTCCGCGCTACGCGCAGTTATCTCGGGGACAGTTCTGTCAGCGACCATTCTGTTCGCGGCGGGGCTGTATGAGGCAGTCACGCTTATCGCGTGGAACTGAGCAAAGACAGAAAGACTTATTCCGCCGTGCTGCCCGTGCGGTAGCCCGACAAATCCAACGTAACGAACTTGTAGCCCGCCG
>CALEZK010000196.1 GCA_937928585.1 uncultured bacterium
GATCTATCCAGATGTGCTCTTCGCGAACACCAAGCTTCGTCGCAAAGTGGATGCGCTCTTCGAAGAACTTGCAGAGGTCGTCTACAACATCGTCGTAGTGTGGCGATTCCTGCATCGTCTTCGGCGTGCCAAGCATGTGCATCAACACGCATGCGCACCCCGCCTCCGCGACCACTTCCACCATCGCCGGGTCCCCGCGCAACGCGGTAATATCGTTCACCATGCCCGCGCCAAGCGCCAGCGCGCGTCGCGCGGTGTCCGCATGGTAAGTGTCGATTGAGAAGGGGATCTTCTCTTCGGCGAGCTGGTCAATCACAGGCAACACGCGCGCTTGCTCCAACGCCGGTGTAATCGCCTCTGCCCCCGGCCGCGACGATTCCCCGCCGACATCAATGAGATGCGCCCCATCCGCCACCATCGCGCGCGCGCGCGCCACTGCGGTTTCGACATTCACAAACTGCCCGCCATCCGAGAATGAATCCGGCGTAACGTTGAGCACCCCCATGACGAGCGTCTCTCGCCCAAGCGCTGTAATCAACATGCAGGCGAGGCGCTTTGGAGTGCGCAAGCTTGCTTGCGCTTTATTTCCGGAAGCTTGCTTCCGGTTCTCGTTGAATCACATGGAATCATACAACACGCCGATCTCTTGCAATTCCAATCGCTCTAATTCGATGGTGCCCGCGCTTTACTTCGCTTTCAGATGAAAGTTAAAACAGCAACGCCCCCAAGCTAGATTGGAGGCGTTGCGAAAGTTTACGTGTCAGCGGCGCTCACGCCGGGCCCGGCACCATATCGCCAGGGCCGAGGCCACCGCCGATCTCGGGTTCGGGCGTAGGCTTCTTCTCGCTCGCCTTGCCGGAAGGTTTATATGGCGGAGGCGGCGGAGATTCCTTCTTCACGGGCAGCAGATGTTCCGCGCCGTTCTTCAAAAAGATCTGTTCGATCTCTTCCGCATCAAGCGTCTCGCGTTCATACAACTCTTCGCTCAGCGCGATAAGAATATTCTTGTGCTCGATAAGAATTTTCTTCGCGTCGCTGTAGGCATCTTCAAGCGTCTTGTGAATGGCCTTGTCAATCGCCGAAGCAGTCTCTTCGCTGTAGTCCCGTTCGCGCATGAAATCGCGGCCCAGAAACACTTCATTGTTCGAACCAAACGATATCGGGCCCATCTCGCTCATGCCCCACTGGCATACCATGCGATGCGCAAGCTCCGTCGCGCTCTTCAGGTCGCCCGCCGCGCCGCTGCTGAACTGATTGAACATGACCTCTTCCGCCGCGCGTCCACCCATCATCATCCGGATCGCCGCGAGGCAGTATTCCTTGTGATACGAATACCGATCTTCAATCGGAATCATGCTCGTAACACCCAGCGCCGGTCCGCGCGGAATAATCGTCACCTTATGCACGGGATCCGCATGTTGCAGCAACCGGCCCACGATAACGTGGCCCGCTTCGTGATACGCCGTGTTCTTCTTCTCCTTCGCGCTCAGCACCAGGCTGCGACGTTCCGGGCCCATCAGCACGCGATCTTTCGCGTCTTCAAAGTCCTGCGCGGTAACCTTGTCCTGATTGCGGCGCGCGGCCAGCAGCGCCGCCTCGTTCACCATGTTGGCAAGGTCGGCGCCGGAGAATCCCGATGTGCCGCGCGCAAGCGTGTTCACCGAAACCGACGCGTCGCAAGGCACGCCGTTATTGCGAATATGAATGCCGAGTATCGCTTCGCGGCCTTTGATGTCCGGATTCGCCACCACGATCTGCCGATCAAAACGTCCCGGCCGCAACAACGCGCGATCCAGCACGTCCGGACGGTTCGTGGCTGCCATGAGAATGACGCCCTCGCTTGTATTAAAGCCGTCCATCTCCACAAGCAATTGGTTCAACGTCTGCTCGCGTTCGTCGTGACCGCCGCCGAGCCCTGCGCCACGTTGACGGCCCACCGCGTCGATTTCGTCGATAAATATAATGCACGGCGCATGCTTCTGGCCCTGCTGGAAAAGGTCGCGCACGCGGCTTGCGCCAACGCCCACGAACATTTCAACAAAGTCCGAACCGCTGATGCTGAAGAAGGGCACATGCGCTTCACCCGCGACTGCGCGCGCCAAAAGCGTCTTGCCTGATCCCGGAGGACCCACCAGCAGCACGCCTTTCGGAATCTTTCCGCCAAGACGCGAAAACTTCTTGGGTTCTTTCAGGAACTCGATGATCTCCTGAAGCTCTTCTTTCGCTTCGTCCACGCCGGCAACGTCATCGAACGTGACAACTTTATCGCTGTGATTGACCAGGCGCGCGCGGCTCTTGCCAAACGAAAGCGCCTTGTTGCTGCCGCCCTGCATCTGCCTGAACATGAAGAACCAGAACAATCCAACGATCAACAACAAGGGAATGACATTCACCAGCAACACGCCAAGCAAACTGTTTGCCTTGGCCCATTGCGGTTCGATGGCGTTCGCCGCCATCATCGATTTCCACTCTTCTGGGATGCTGTCGTTCTCAAACGAGAAGGTCTTGCCGCGACCTTCTACTTCCTGTTTCAGTTCGCCCTTGAACGTGTAAGTACCCTTGTCCGTTTCCGGCGTCGTGATCCGGATACTCTTAACGTTGTTGAGTTTGAGTTGTTCGGCGAAGTCGATCGCTCCGATGGGCTGTTTGCCGGTCTGGCCGTTTTGGAGGGTCGTAAGGAGTAGCACCAGAATGACAAGCAGTAAGACCCAAAGGGAGACTTGTTTGAAAAAACCGTTCATAACGTAAACCAAGCCCTCAGGTTAGACTGAGAAAGCACTCGCTTTCAGCATCGGTTATCATAACACACGCACAAGGGGCGAACAATCCCGGAGTTGAGCTAACAGTACGCAACCGCACTGTGTTCCGATAAAGCGCTCAAGCGCTCGCGCGACTCTGGGTGGCGTCGTAAGTTGCTGCAAAAGGGAAGATTACGCTAAAGGGACGCACACCGTTCTTTTTGGGGGACCTATCGCGTGTTGCTCGACAGTCAGTCGGAGGAAGTCACAATCTCCGCGGGATCATCCGATCAGAAGTCCTTTCGGGGCCTCGGGGTAGGGCTGATAGTCGTCGCCGTCACGCTGCGTTTCATCGAGTACGCCCGAAACAAGGCTATCTGGCTGGACGAAGCGCACCTCGCGCTGAGCATTCTGCGTCGAGGCTACACAGGGTTGTTGGACCAGCTAGACTACGGGCAGGGCGCGCCGCTCGCCTTCCTTTGGCTTGAGCGCCTCGCTGTGGATCTCGCTGGTCCCGGCGAATACGCGTTGCGCTTCGTGCCCATGCTGGCCTCAGTCGCTGCATGCGCCTTGTTATACCCCTTCTTGCACCGATTCCTGCCGCGAAATGCTGCCTTGTTCTCGTTCGCCGTGTTCGTATTCTCCCTCCCGGCGATTCGGTACGCCGCTGAGGTAAAGGCCTACGCCACGGACCTCCTGGTCGCGCTGCTCCTGTTTCTGCTCTTGATTCCAGCGCAGCGAAGGCCCTTCACCTTGCGGCGCGCGACGGCAACGGCTCTCGCGGGTTCGCTTGCGGTCTGGTGCGCTTTTCCTTCCGTATTTATCCTCGCTGGCGTCGGTGCCGCCTTAATCCTCTGCGCGTTTCGCGACGGTGCACGCGCGCAGGCAGCTATGCTGATCGGAGTCGCCACCGCGTGGGCCACAAGCTTTGCCGTGAACTACCATTTCCTTCTGCGCCACAACGCCGAAAACGCGGAGGTGCGCACGTGGTGGCTCGATCGTTTCATGCCGCTGCCCCCAACTTCGCTTTCAGATTTCGTATGGTTCCCGCGCACGTTCTTCGAGGTTTTCGGCGATCCGGTCGGCATCATCTCCAGCGGTGTCGGTGCATTCTTGTTTCTGCTGGGCATCTATTCGCTTTGGCATTCCAACCGCCTCCTGCTTGTCTGCCTTCTTGCGCCAATCGGTGTAGCGCTCCTCGCAAGCGGTCTGCAGCGCTACCCCTTTATGGGGCGATTCTTACTTTTTCTTGTGCCGCTTGCCTTGGTTCTTATCGGCGCTGGTTGGCACTTCTTCACCGTGCAGGTACGTAATCGCGCCATCATGGTGTCTCTGTTAATCGTAGTGTTTGCCCAACCTGTAATCGGAGCTGTGCGCGGCGTCTTGCGTCCAGCCCCGCAAGGCGTGCGCCCCGCCTTTGAACATCTCGCCATGCACTGGCGTGAAGGCGATAGGCTATACGTCTATCATTGGGCAGTCGCCCCATTTCAATATTGCGAGTACAAGACTGGCCGTGACTTTCCCGAGGTGGAAGGCGCGTCGTCCCGTGCCGATTGGAAATACTACGAGGCGGAATTGCAGACCTTCCGGGGCGCGCCACGGGTCTGGGTCTTGATGACAAATACTCCTGCGCAACTCACCGGCGAGGAGAATAAGTTCTTTGTCAACCGCCTGGACAACCTTGGGGAAAAGATTGATTCGCAGTCCTTTGGGGAATCATCCCTCCACCTCTACAACCTGCAAGGCAACAAACTCGAATGAGTGACCTTCAGCGCGCAACGAGGGGCTACGGGTTACTCGAGGGCTTTCTTGCCAGAAAACGATGCGCTTTGGCCCAGAATCTCTTGGTGCGGCACAAAGTCGATGCCATTTTGGACATCGGCTGTGGCTCTTTTCCCCTCTTGCTGTCCCGTATGTCCGCTTCAAAACGGACCGGCCTTGATCGGGTGCCGCACGCCAATGAAATTCCGGGAATCGACATGGTCACGCAGGATATCGCGGCATCGGCTCAACTCCCTGCACCGGACGCCAGCTACGACGCCGTTACGATGCTTGCCGTGATCGAGCATATTCCCGAAGCTGTCGCCATCCAGCTTCTAAGCGAAGTGCACCGCGTCCTCAGACCCGGGGGCCTTGTCGTTATAACCACCCCCGCCAGCTGGACCGATGGCATTCTCCGATTCATGGCGCGCGTTCGGCTGGTGAGCCCGGAGGAGATCGACGAACATACTGCCGCATACAGCCCAAACCTGTTGCGAGACAGATTGATAGCCGCAGGGTTTAAAAAAGACAATATCGAGGTGGGAACCTTCGAACTGGGGATGAATCTTTGGGCGAGTGGCGTGCGCTAAACACAAAAAAAGGGACCGAAACCGCGTGCGGTTTCGGTCCAAATCTATCGCACACTCCGCAGCCTGAGGAATGCTCCTGGCCGCGAGTCGTTTTAGAGACCACGGAACTTTCGTACCGTGGCCTCCGCGGAAGGAGAAACGCCACATGTGGCGCTGACCGTCCTGATTGTAGCACGAGTCCCCCTAGAACGCAAACACTATTATTGGGACCAATTCAACCGGGGTCAACCCTCGCTTCGCGCTCGTTTAACTGCTGTATGCCAAGCACTTAGCGCAGTTTCCCGCTGCGAATCTGTCCACACCGGCACGAATTCCCGATCGAGTTTCCAAAGCGCTCCCAACTCGTTTTTGCCCTTCCAAACCCCCACCGCGAGCCCTGCCAGATAAGCCGCACCCAATGCCGTCGTTTCCGTGACCGCCCCGCGCAGAACGGGTATCCCCAGTAC
>CALEZK010000197.1 GCA_937928585.1 uncultured bacterium
TGTTTTACCCGTACCGGCCGGCCCTATGACGAGGGTGACGCCGTGCGCTCTTATCGCATCAAGGTATCGGGCCTGACCGCGTGTGCGCGGCTTGATGGAGATGTCGCCGCGGAGCCCTCGAGACGCGTACCCGCCGAACGCCGTGCCAACGCTTTCGCCGCGGCTGTCTTTCGCTTCACTGAGTGCATAGGAGACGTCGTGTATGGAGGGGGTGTGGCCATTGCGCACCGCAACCAGCATTTCGGCAAGGATCTTTCCCGCCATAGCTGCAACTTTGTCGTCCTCGCTCATGATTACGACTTTTGCGCCGCGGTCTACGATCCGCACGGGGATGGATTCTTGAATCCGCTTTCGGATTTCCCCGTTTTTGCCAAGGAGCTTTATCGCTTCTTCCTGGCTATTTAGGACAAGTTCGTGCGACAGAGGAGTACCAAAAACTCCCTACTGCGAGGAGGGAGCAGGTCCGTGTTCGATGCGGTACAGCCGCTCGCCCGGTTTTGCCAGTTGCTTCTGATGGCGAATGTTTTCTTCCATCTCGATGGGGTCGCGCTCCAACGCGTCGACCCTTTCAACCAGCCGCTGCTCCTCGACCACAAGGGACTCGTACTGCGCTTGCAGCGTGGCCGTGTATGCCTCGTTCTCAAAATAGAAATCGTATTGGGACGGCAGATCGCGGCTGACCGCGTAGAACGCCGCGAACCCCAACGAAAGTACGAACGCTAATGCATAACCTTTTGTCATGTCGATCCTGGTGCCTGCTTAACGAACCGCCTTCTTCGCCATTATATTGTAAAACGCGTCGCCACCCAAGAATTCGGCCTGACTGCCGAGCTCTTCTTCGATGCGAAGCAACTGGTTGTACTTCGCGATACGGTCGCTGCGGGAGGCGGAGCCGGTCTTGATCTGGCCGGCATTGGTCGCCACCACGAGGTCTGCGATCGTCGCATCTTCCGTTTCGCCACTCCGATGGGAGATGACAGCGGTGTATTTTGCGCGCTGGGCCATTTCAACGGCCTCGAGGGTCTCCGTAAGTGTACCAATTTGGTTCACTTTGACCAGAATCGAGTTCGCGATGCCTTCGCGAATGCCGCGGCTCAGGTATTCGGTGTTGGTTACGAACAGGTCATCACCCACGAGTTGAACGGTTGAGCCGACTTTCTGCGTCAATTCTTTCCATCCCGCCCAATCGTTCTCGGACATTCCGTCCTCGATCGAAATAATCGGATACTGCGCGCATAGCTCGGCCAAGAAGTCCGCCATCTCGCTGGATGTACGCTCGGGCTTCTTCTCGGCGCTCAGCACATATTTTTTGTTCTTATAGAACTCAGAGGATGCGCAGTCCAGTGCCAGCACAAGGTCCTTGCCTGCCTTGTAACCTGCGTTTTTGATGGCCTTGAGAATCACTTCCAGCGCCTCGGTGTTTGAAGTCAGGTTGGGCGCGAAGCCGCCTTCATCGCCGACGGCGGTGTTCAGCCCCTTGTCTTTCAATACGGCCTTGAGGGCATGAAAGACTTCGGTGCCCATGCGCAGGGCTTCCTTGAACGTCTTTGCACCCACGGGCATAACCATGAATTCCTGGATATCGACATTGTTGTCTGCGTGTGCGCCGCCGTTCAGTATGTTCATCATCGGCACGGGCAATACGTGCGCGTTCGCGCCGCCTACGTATCGATACAGCGGCACGTCCATGGCAAGCGCGGCGGCCTTCGCGGTTGCAAGGGAGACACCAAGAATGGCGTTCGCGCCAAGTTTGCCTTTGGTGGCTGTTCCGTCGAGTGAGCACAAGGTACGGTCAATTTCGCGCTGGTTCAGGGCATCCATCCCGAGCAGCTCTTCCGCGATGACCGAGTTGACGTTGTTGACTGCCTTTTCGACACCTTTGCCGAGATAGCGCTTGGGGTTCTTGTCACGAAGCTCGACAGCCTCGTGTTCACCCGTCGACGCGCCAGATGGCACTGCGGCACGGCCGGTTACGCCGCTGGAGAGGTATACGTCAACTTCAACCGTGGGATTTCCACGGGAATCCAATATTTCGCGTCCAACAATACCGGTGATACGAGTCATGGGATCAATTCTCCTTCAATTCCGAATAGTGTACAAAACGTTCGCACGAAGGTTCAAATAAAAATTTCTTACCAATAACCACACAAAATGCTTATATTAATAATTTCAACTTAATTTATTACCCTTTCCAAGGAAAGAAAAGGTCCCGAAGCCCCCGGTTCAGATAGTCATCCATTGCGTCCGGGGGGGATTCTTCCCCAGCGGTGGCTGCGTATTTGCGGGAAAGCAGTTCGTACGCGGCAGAAGTAAGGCAAAGTATTGAGGCCAGGTAGCCAATGAAGGCTAGCGGCCAGAAAAGCGTGGCGAGGGCTGTTACGAGCAGAATCTGGAGGAGAAGTCCTGCTGTCAGCCCCGGGTTTGCGAGCGCAAGGTATAGGGTGAGGCGAATGGTCTGGAGGACACCGGTTTTACGTTGCACAAGCGCCGGGGGGATGTAGACGGCAACAGCCGTGAGCACCAAGGCACTACCAAGCGCGAGGCCGGCGAGGGCGTAGCCCAGCATAGGGAATGACGTCATTCGGGTCGTGTAGAACCATGCACTTGAGAGCAGCGCGGTCATCCCGATACCGCACAAGCCGCCCGCGCCCGCGGCGCGCAGTGCGTGCTTGCGGACCCCTGCAAAGAAGTCGGCGATTCCGCCGTCGCGGGTGTCCAGAAAGACTTTGAGCATATGGGCCATGGCGGTGGCACAAATTGGCGCGACGATGAATCCCGCGAGCGAACACAATGGAAGGGCGATGGCCGTGATCGAATACGGATCACCCGAAGAGAGCGCGGGCAACGCGAAACTGAGGGGAAGCGCAATCGCAATGGCGGAGATTAAATTAGACAGGACTAGCGAGCCGAGATGATCGTGAAAGAGCCAGAACGCCATCTTGAGAGTTCGGCCCAGCATCGCACGGTTCGTTATTGTCTAAATAAAGAGCTGAACGCGGCTGCGTTTGCGTAGATCGGCCATCCACTTTTTAAACTTTTCAGCGGCGGCGGCGCGGCGCAATTCCGGCTCGATAATGGCGCGCACGTCGTCGAGAGTCGCTTCGCCGGCGGCTTCCTTCTTGTCAACTTTGAGGAGGTGGAAACCCTGATTGGATTCAATGACTTCGCTGACTTCGCCTTCTGCAAGCGTGAATGCTGCTTCATCCAGTTGGCCGACGAGATCACCGCGAAGCACCCACCCGACGATACCGCCGTCTTCCGCGCCGGGAGCTTTTGAATGTTCGATAGCGAGTTCGCCGAAATCCGCGCCGTTGTCTATTTCTTCTTTGAGTTGTTCGACCTGCGCGCGGACCTTGTCTCGCTCTGCCAAATCTTCTCCGGCGGGGATGAAGATCTGCGAGCAGCGCACGCGCTCCTGATTTTGGAACTTGTCCTTGTTGTCCTGAAAGTACTGCGCGATCTCGGATTCCGAAATAACGATGCCCTGTTCGAGTTCGCGCGATTTGCGCACGGACATGGTGCGCGCGAGCATCTGCTTGCGCAGCCGTTCCTTAATGGACGTCACGGACTCGCCGGCGGCCTCGATTTCCTTCATGAACTCTTCATTCGAGGGATACAGCTTCTTATATTCCTCGAAACGCTGATCCACATCGGCGTCTTCCATTGGGATACCGGCCAGTTGGGCCTCGCGAAGGAGAATTTTATTTTCGATGGCTTGATCGAGCGTCGCGCGCATTTTCTCGTCGAGCAGCCGGTCCAGATCTTCCTGGCTGGTGGCTTGGGCGCGAAGCTGTCGCATTTGGGGGCCGATTTCGGCCAGCAGATCACTCATTAGAATGGCTTCTTTATCGACCGTGGCGACAACTTGATCGATAACCTCAGCACTGGCAACGGTAAATCCAATTGCGAGGAAAGGCAGGATCAAACCATATCGAAACGTGCGCATAGTTGAATTGTCCATGTATAAAGTGATGATGTGGCCGCATATGCCCAGTAATGCACCGCGACCGTAAGCCAAAGAATACCAGATGTCAGAGGAAGCGGCAAACCGTCCTGTACGTGGCGCAAGAGGTTTCGCGGGCGATGCGCTCTTACATCACCACTTTACAACGGCGGATCCCCAGGTCAGACCCGCGCCGAATGCGGCCAGCAGCACCAAATTGCCTTGCGCGAGGCGGCCTTCTTCGTAGGCCTGGTCCAGCGCGATTGGTATGGATGCGGCGCTGGTGTTTGCTACGCGATCGACGTTCAGGTAGATCTTTTCTTCCGGCAGCCCAACCCGTTCGGCAGCGGCGACGATGATGCGGCGATTTGCCTGATGCGGGACAAATAGTCTCAGGTCGTCGACCTGCACGCCCGCGCGTAGCAGTGCTTGTTCTACCGCGTCGCCGAAGGCGTGGACGGCGCGTTTGTAGAGTTCGCGCCCGTTCATCAGTATCCCGCGGTTAAGTTCGTTTATGTTTTCCGGTGTAATGACTTGCGCCGAGCCGCCTGCAGGAACCATGAGCACATCGTATCCACTTCCGTCCGACGCTGTGTACGTCGACAGTATGCCCGCGCCCGAGGTGTCGCCGCGCAGAACAACAGCTCCGGCGCCATCGCCGAATAGGACGGCGGTATCGCGCTTTGTCCAGTCGAGGCGGGCCGTCATGATTTCTGTTCCAATGACGAGAATGGTCTTGTGTACGCCCGCGCGAATCAGCGCGTCTGCCTGTTGCACACCGTACATAAATCCGGAGCAGGCGGCATTGATATCGCAGGCACCGGCGCGGAACGCGCCAACCTTGTGTTGCACCAGACACGCGGACGAAGGCATGAAGTAATCCGGCGTGAGCGTTGCGCAGATGATGTAGTCGACATCGGTTGCGGCGATGCCTGCTCGCTCGAGTGCGCGGGAAGAGGCGTGCGCTGCCAGGTCGGATGCCGCTTCATCGTCGGCGGCGATATGACGCTGCAAAATGCCGGTTCTTTGGCGGATCCACTCGTCCGTGGTATCCATGAGATGTTCAAGATCGCTGTTGGTCAGGACCCGCTCGGGGAGGTAGTGTCCCGTACCGATAATGCGCGCGCGAAGCATAGGAGATGGTTCCAATTTGTGGCGTTTTCTTTAGTTGCCGGAAAAGGGAGAGTATATCATGCTGGACGCGTCATTCTCGTTTGCGAAGCAGCACTATCGGCCTGTCGACCCCATGATCACCTAGAACCGGCTGGTCAAAATCCCAATCGTTCCACCAGCCGATAAATTCAAAATGCGTGTGATCGCGCACAAACGCGAGAAACTCCTGGGGGAAGATTCTGCGGCGGATCGACTTGTCTTCGAGCGTATGGCGCGTGCCGTTGTCGTTTATCTCGAGATGCAAGGTGTCCTCGTAGATTTGTTCAACCCGATTGATGCTGCAAGTCCAATAACTAGCATTGATGGTGACGCCCGCACGTTCGACCGTCCACGAGTCCACAATGTCGACCATGGGATCGAAATCGACGCACCATTCCATTAGATAGAGCGCACCGGGGCGCAGCGCCGCGGCCATTGCGTGAAAGTGCGCATGGAGTTCCTCCGTACTCGTGACGTAGAGGGAAGCGAGCGCCACGAATGCAAAATCCGCGGGGGCGGGCGATACAAATTCGGTTAAACCGCTTTGCAAGAACATTGCATCTGCCCCGCACCCGGCAGCGTTGGATTTCGCGCGGGCGAGCATGGCTTCACTTCGATCAACGCCGATATAAGCGAAACCTCTTTCGGCCAGCGCCGCGATGTGCGGCGCGTGCCCACAACAGATTTCAAGCACCCGGACCACAGGCACTTTCGAATAACGCGCGATACAGTCTTCGAACACGGCGACTTCGCGCGCGAAATCCCGATAAGAGAAGGCCAATGCATAGTAGTCGGGATTGTCGTAGAGATTTTCGGAAGGTTCCACGCTCGTTTGCCTTTCAAGCTTCGCGATACGAAATGGTTTCTATTCAATCCAGCGCCAGGAGAAGGCTGGGCGTGGTGTCCGGGCGGACCTGAACGTTCGCGAAGGTTAACCGCATAGTCTTCAGCACGCTGGTAAAGTTACCTGAACGTCGATCGAATGCCGCCAAGTAGACCGTATATGCGCCTACATCGAGGTCCGGGACGATGACGCTTCGATCACGCAAAACTTCCACGCTGTGGACTGCGCGTTCAACGATTCCCCTAATCAAAGCGGCAGACAGTTTTCCGCCCGCAAACTCGCCCGGAACGACGACGACGCGCGCAACTTCGTCTGCTCCGATTCCCTTAAGCTGTGCGGTGAATTCTCCAGTCTGCCTGTCGTAGTCGTGTTTGAGGACTTCTCCGTCGGCCAAGGTGACGCTCCGCTGCCTGCTTGCCTTGTGCATGCGCGCAATGGCGACACTGAGCTGATTGGGACGCGCGTCGAGCGTGAGTATGTGGGTGCCGGCGGGAAGCCCTTCCAACCGATAGGCGCCGTTGGCATCGGTCAAGGTGCATATCGAATAAGTCGTGGTTGCGTCTATTTCAGCTTCAAGCAATGCTGCACCATTTGACACCGGTTTGCCATTTTGCCGCAGTACGCCTTCAATTGCGGCGGTACCGGGACGAATGTTGATATCAACACGCGTGGCATGCACTGCCTGTGTTGTCGTTTGCCGACGCATCCGCAAATAGGTGGGTCGTTCGGCTTCTGTTTCGTCGCGAACGAATTGAATCATCGCGTTGCCGATACTGGGCACGCCCAGGCGGAAGTTGCCGGTGTCATCTGTGCGCATTCTGGCAACGCCGTGCTCGCTGCTCAATCGCACCTCAACACCAGTTGCCGACCGGTCCCCTTCGGAAACGCGGCCCTCCACGATACAGTCAACTTCGGAATATTGGGGTGAGACCAGTGCTGGATGCGGGTTTAACTGGGCGAGCCCGAGAACGATCGCGATTGCAACGTTCATCGATGCAGCAAGATCGCCTCGCGCAGTTCGCGCGCGGCCGTCGTGATATCGGGCGCTGCTGTTACAGCGGTCACTACGGCCACATGTCGCGTTTCGCGCGAGAGGACTTCGGCAATGTTGTCCAGCTTGATGCCGCCCATCGTGGTAAAGGGGATGCGCAGATGAGGACGAATGGCATCAATCATCTGTGGTCCTACTACGCCGGTAGGCACTGATTTGGTTTGCGTTGCAAAAATGGGCCCGATGTTCACATAGCTTGCGCCCGCGTTCTGGCTCGCCATCGCTTCCGCAAGATCATGTGTTGACGATCCAATTACCAATTCCGGGGCCATGCGCCGCGCGACATTGATTGGCAAGTCGCTTTGCCCCAGGTGTACGCCGTCCGCGCCGACGGCAAGCGCGATGTCCAGGCGATCGTCCACGATTAACAAGGCCCCCGCACTGGAAGTGCGCTCGCGGAAGGCCAGCGCGCGGCGGTAAAGCTCCCCCGCTTCAAGATTTTTTTCGCGGAACTGCACGAGCGACACCCCCGCCGCGAGCACCGCATCCAACACTGCAAGCGCAGAACGCCCATCGCAAAAAGACTCGGTTATGACGACGTACAGATCGGCGTTGGCAAACTTTGCCATGCGCTCGGCGTGCGACATCAACCGCCCCCAACAAATCGCACAAACTCGACGACATCTCCTTCGGCGAGCACTGTGTCCGCGTAGGCAGCGCGATTCAGAATATCCGCATTTCGCTGTACCGCCGTCGCTTCAGGTTTGAAGCCAAATTCGTCGAGAAGCTGCCGGACGGTTGCGTCAAGTCCAATCTCGCGTCGTTCACCGTTTAACGTAATTACCATGTATCCGCACCTCGCTCACTCTTTGTGAAGGCAATCATTGGTGATTGCACCCCGCAAAAATTCAGAGCCAATTTCAGAGTATTGCCGCAAACCCGAACGGGTCAGATTGCAACTCGCCGCTTGCTCTCCGCGGACTTGTAGGCCGCGACCGTTACTTCGACCGCACGCAAGCCATCCAATCCGGAGGCTATCGGATCGCGGCGTTCACGAATCGATTCGACGAAATCGCGCACGAGCCCGAGGTCGCTGTTGTCGCCCCAATTGACCCATTGCGTTTTCATGACTTCGTCGTTGTAGAGATTTAGCTTCTGGTTGAACGCGTCTACCGTGACGACGCCTTTCTCGCCGATGATCTCCATTGTTACGTCGCCCCAAGTGGGGAAGCTCTTCGCGCGATTCCAGCTTGCGACGTGGGCGATTTTGACACCGCCTTCCATTTCCAGATGCAGACTGCCGACATCGTCCGTACCGATTCCGTGGCGGATGAGGTTGTCGCACTCGCAATATACGTGCGTGAACTCCTTACCCAGCATCCAGCGGAGCACGTCCGCGACGTGGACGGTATGATCCATCGTGGCGCCGCCACCGGACTGCGCGGGATCGGCGAACCATCCCCCGGGAAAGCTGCCGTTGTTGGTGCAGGTAGCGGCATAGATCTGGCCATATTTTCCGTCGGCGATTTCATTCTTTACGGCGACCAGCGGCGGCACATGCCGGCAGGGAAACGCGGTGCCGAGTCCGACGCCTTTTTTCTTGCACAAGTCGACCATGTATTGCGCGTCTTCGATGGTTGTCGCCAAGGGCTTCTCACACAGGATCCATTTGCCGGCATTGGCGGCGGCTTCCACCATCGCGCGGTGCTTGATGTTCTCGGAGCAAATCAATACACCATCTATTCCGGACGCGAGAAATGCGTCAAGGCTGTCGAAGTAAGGCACGTTGAATTGGGCGGAGACCGTTTTACCCCGCGCCGCGTCGTCGTCCCACGCCGCGGTCAGTTCTACGTCGTTCAATTGCTTGATGCTTGCGGCATAGCTATATGCATGCATATGCGCAAAGCTCATGATTCCTAACTTGGTCACGTTCTCGACTCCTTCAAAACGTTACCGGCTGGCCGGTTTCTGCAGATTCAATCGCACCCAGACCCATTCGCACCGCCCACACGGCATCTTCGGGTGTTACCCTTGGCGCGTGCTTGTCTTGCAGCCAACCTTGGAAGTCTGCCCACTCCAGGTAGTAGGGACTATCGTTTACGGGACTTGCGGGCAAGACCACGCCGGGCGCGGCGCCTCCCGCACCGCGTAGTTGCGAAGCGATTGGCGCTTCCGAGCTGTCATACGTGATCATGCCGTTATCGCCGCAGATTTCCGCTTTTACCTTGAAGCCAGTGGGATGCGCCCAGGAACCTGTGACAGTCGCGATAACACCGCTTTTGAAGCGGAACGTGACCATGGCATAGTCGATACCTTCGTCGATTCGCTCGCGCAGGTTTTGGGAGAAAACGCGTTCGGGATCGCCGAACGCGTACCGTAGCCAGTCAAAATCGTGGATGATACAGTCCAGCGTTACGCCGCCACTCTTTTCAAAGTCGCGAAACCAGGAACCTTCGCCCAACGGACTTTGGCCGCCCCGGAAGGTGCGCACAAATCCGGGCTTTCCGATCTTGCCCTCGTCGATCTGCTGCTTCATCGCGCAGAACTCCTGGAAATAGCGCACGACGTGGCCGACGAAAAGTTTTACGCCTGCCTTCTTGACGGCTGCCAGCGCATCGTCACACTGTGCCAAGGTGCGGCAAAACGGTTTCTCACAGAAAATATGCTTGCCATGTTTTGCCGCCTCGATCACGAATGCCGCGTGGACATGTGTCGGCGTACAGATCGCGACAACGTCAATGTTGTCGGATGCGCACAAGGCCATCGCGTCGTCGATGACCTCCGCTCCGTGCTCGGCAGCGAGCAACTCGGCATTCGCCCGGACGGGATCCGAGCATGCCACAACCTTAAAACCAGCTTTTACAGCGCAAGGAGCATGAAACCGTCCCAGTACGCCGCATCCAATAATCCCCAATCGCATGATGAAATCGAACCTCCCGAAATTTGGCGCAACGGGATTGACGCACCAAAGCAAGAGGGTATCGAATGGCGGGCTGTCTTGGCAAAACTCGGCCTGGAAGAAGCGGAAGTTATTCTATTGGCGTTTCCGGCCGGGCCTTTCGAAGGGACACCCATTCGCCGATGCGTGACAAGCGAGATTCGCGGGCGCCGTTCCAGACGGATTGCGCGGCGTACTGCGCGTTTTCCTTTACACGCTTCAGAAGCCGCGCGGCCCAAACGAACTCCGTGGCGAGAATAGCCAGCGCTCCAACGATGACAGCGACGCCGGGGCCGGGAAGCACCGACATCGCCAACCCGGCGAGCATAACGGTCACGCCGATGACGAGAATAATCAGTCTGCGCGCGTGCTTAATCGGATCCATAGGGTGTGAAATCCTCCAACCCCTTGGGCGAAAGCAGGTTAACTTCGATATGCTTAAGTGCCTTGCGCCCAAGTTCGTTTAGTTAACACGCAAAACCTACGGACAATTTCATCGTTTCGAAACGAACGAATTCCGTTAAGGTACGAGGCGGCCCGATTGCCGAACGGTTTCCACCAATGCCCGGGAATTCGGTCCAAGCCGACAACGGCGCCAAGCAGCGACCCTGCGGTAGCCGCGGTGCAATCATTATCGTACCCCATTGCAACGCAACTGCCAATGGTTTTCGTAAAGTCACCGTTTCCGAGAAAAACGCCAAAAACGGTCAGACAGGCGTTGTTGTTGGTGTGTACGACGTGCATGCCGTTGAATCGTTTATCAACCGCTGCTCGGGCTTGTTCCCAGGATTTCAACTTTGGCGCGATGCGCAAGGCCCAGCGCAGATCCTTTGCGAGCCGGCATTCACGAGGAATCTCGGTCAATCCGATGCCCAGCGCGTCGATAGGGTCGTTGACAACAAAGGCGGCCGCGATTGCCGCAGCAAAATACATGGCGCCGTAGACACCGTTGCCACGGTGCGAAAGAATTGCATCGCGGTACGCGAGTTCCGCGGCGCGTTCGGGCCAGCCGGCACAGGCGTACGCCCATGCATCGCTCCGAATATCGGCGCCGATCCATTCCTGGTAGGGATTGTTGACGCCGCCGGCCTTTTGAGGCCTTATGCCTTGCTTCAGATTGTTTAACGCAACTTCCTCTGCGGTCCATGCAAGCGGCAAATGCTTTTGCCACATGTCTGCGACATTTTCCGTCGTGAAATTTAGTCCGTGGCGTTCCAGTATAAGGAGTCCCAGTTGCGTATAACCCAGGTCGTCGTCAACCGGCACTTCCGTGATGTTACCTTTCAAGTAGTCCTTGATTCGCTTTACTTTGTGATGAACGAGGTTCTGCTTTGGGTGAATTGCCCAGTACTCTTTTGGTGGAAACGCTTGGCTTCCCAGTGTGGCGAGTTCTTTCATGTCCGCGACAGACCATGCCTCGACGGGTACGCCAAGCGTGCACCCTGCCGCCCGGCCCAGCCATGCACCACGCATACGATTTACAAAGTCCGCGCGCAGCGTGGGGTTTTCCATTCGTCGTGGACCAGCGGGCCGCAGGGTGCGAATCGATTGGAGCGAGTTTGGCTCGCGGGACAGGGTCGCATCGGAAATACGCCATCGCTCCAGGGACTTCCGCGAAGCCTCCAGTGCACGCTCGATCTTCTTGAGTTCCCTTGATATGTCTTCGCCTTGTTCGTGCCGCAGATCGGCCCAGAGCGATACCTGTTCGGCGAGTTTCAGGATTTGTGTGAAGTAGGCCATGTGTATCGAATGATCTCCGTGGCGAAATGAACCGAGTTTATGCGTGGGCACCCCGTGCGGAAGCGCACGCTTCATGATAGTCGAAACGCAGGGCCGCGCACCCTGCATTCTTGCCATTCAGGGTGATACAATAGTGTGATAAGGCTTTCCACCTATGCGCGAACAATTTGCAAAACTTTTAAAACACATGCGCAAGCATATGCCGGGCGCGGACTTGGAAATTGTTCGTAAGGCGTATCGCGTTGCCAACGAGGCGCACCTTGGGGTGGAGCGGGACTCGGGCGAACCCTATATCTCGCATCCGCTGGAAGTGGCGCGAATTCTTTCGAACCTTAATCTGGATCCGGTTACGGTTGCCGCTGGACTTTTGCACGACGTCCTGGAAGATACGGGAATGACGCGTGCCGAGCTGGCACGAGAGTTTGGCGAGGAGATCACGTCGCTTGTCGACGGCGTCAGCAAGATTAAGTCCATGAAATGGACCGAATCGCAGCCGACACAAGCAGAGAAGCAGGCGGAAAACCTCCGCAAGATGCTCGTAGCGACCGCGAAGGATGTTCGGGTAATTCTGATTAAGCTGGCGGACCGCCTGCACAACATGCGTACCATCTCCTACCTTCGCGACAAGAAGCGCGTCGAGCGCATCTGCCGCGAGACTTTGGATATTTACGCGCCGCTGGCGCACCGGCTCGGTATCGCGGCGTGGAAATGGGAACTTGAGGACCATGCTTTTCACCACTTGAACCCGGCGGAGTATAAGAGCATCGCCACGCACGTCGCGGCGCAGGCCACCGTGTGGATCGGAATCGCCCGCAGCAGCTGGCCTTTTTCGAACGGAAACCGCCGCGCCAGCCAGAACGTCGCCGGCGCGAGCACGATCCAGGGCAGCCAGTTGTTCGC
>CALEZK010000198.1 GCA_937928585.1 uncultured bacterium
TCGTAGAGCACAAGAAAGACGTTGTTATCCTGCTCGACTCCATTACCCGCCTCGCGCGCGCATACAACGTCATCGTGCCCGCGAGCGGCAAGGTTCTCTCGGGTGGTGTAGACGCCAATGCACTGCAACGCCCAAAGCGTTTCTTCGGCGCGGCACGAAACATCGAAGAAGGCGGAAGTCTCACCATCCTCGCCACCGCGCTGGTCGAAACCGGCAGCCGCATGGACGACGTCATCTTCGAAGAGTTTAAAGGCACGGGCAACATGGAAATCCATCTTGATCGCCGCCTCATGGAGAAACGCGTGTTCCCCGCGCTGGACGTGCTCAAGTCGCGCACCCGCAAGGAAGAGCTGTTGGTACCCGAAGACGAATTGCAGCGCATCTGGCTCCTGCTCAAAGTACTCAGCTCGCTCAGCGTCACGGAAGCCACAGAAATGCTTGTCGAGAAGCTGAAGAAAACGAAAACGAACGCAGACTTCCTTGCGATGATGCAAAAGATGTAGCGTTTGCAAATCTGGAGGCGCGCGGCATGCAGTTTTCGCGACGAACATTTCTCAGCGGCGTTGCCGCGAGTGCCGCATCCTTTGCGGCGCGCGGCGCGTTCGCGGAGGAATTGCTGCGCACACCTTCGCAGACGGCCGGGCCCTTCTATCCAAACAAGCTGCCGTTGGATACGGACAACGACCTGCTAATCATCAATGACGGCATTACACCCGCCGTTGGCGAAATCACGCACCTCGGCGGACGCATCCTGGACGCGCGCGGCAATCCATTGCGCAATGCCTTGGTCGAGATTTGGCAGGTGGACAGTACGGGGATGTATATCCATGAAGGCAGCGCGGGCAACGGGAAGCGGGACGGAAATTTTCAGGGCTTTGGACGATTTCTAACCGGTTCAAGCGGCGAATACTACTTTCGCACCATCAAACCCGTGCCCTATGGGGACACCTCATTCATGCGTACACCCCATATCCATTTCGCAGTGCACGTGAAAGGCAGGGACCGGTTTACGACGCAATGCTACATAAAGGGCGAGTCGCTCAACGAGAGCGATAGTGTGTTGAAAGGAATACGGGATCAAAAACTCCGCGAATCGGTAGTCGTGGATTTCGCGCCGCTCCCCGGCAGCGCTGCGGCTGAACTGGCTGCGCAATTCGACATTGTGTTGGATATCACGCCTGAAGCGTAGATTGCTTCGCGTTCCTAGTTCGCGACTATCGCCGCCACAGCTTCCTGAATGAGTCGGCCTAGCGCCGTATTCATGGCGCGCGGAAGTGCCGCGTTGTTTGGCGCCTCTAAGGGTTCGACTGCTGTCAACGTTCTGGACCATACCGGTTCGCGGCCCTGACTCTTCCGCAACTCAAGCCGAATCTCGCATACCGCAGTCCACGGTTCGGCGTCACGCACCAAATCAAACCTGCGCAATTGGCCGGTGAGAATGAGGTCAGGGGACGCAAGATCCAAAGCGCTGCCAACATCCTTGAAACGTCCGCTCGCGTCCAAAGCATCGACAATTGCCCGCGTCGTGGCATCGCTCGGCAGTTCAGACCACTCGACGGTCGAGTACGTGCCGAGCTCCTCGCCCTCACGATAGACCACATTTTGTTTATAGGGGCGCGCAGCTTCAAGGGTGCGAACTGCGATCGAGAACTCCGATTTTTCCACCGCTGCGATCGCAGGCTTCGGCTCAATCACATAACGCAGCGGTGGCGTGACCTTGTTCAGTCCGACACACCCCGCGCATAGCACGGTCATCATCGCCGCAATCGTCAATCGTCGGGTCATCGCGCATCCTCCGAAGGCGAGGCCCCACGCACGTAGGGGTTCTCGTTCAGCGTTTCCGCAAGTTCGCGGAAGGCGTCCAATGTTTCATTCAGCTTTCGCGTGGTGTCCACCAGTGCATACTGAAGATTGTCCATAGTATGCGGAATAGTCCCGCTCATACCGTCGAGTCGCTTGGTCGTCTGTTTGATCTGGTCGGCGAGACTCAGCAATTCAGTCTGCAACTTTGCAAGGTCGAGAGGCTCGATCTTTGCCCGCATATCGCCCAGCGTATCATTGGCGGTCTTGCTGAGTTCCTTGGCGCTGTCCGCCAAATCACCGAACTTCTTAATCTCCGGTTTCACATCCTCGATGGTTGTCGTCAACTGCTCTTCGACTGTCTTGAGCGTGCCGCGCGCGTCTTCGATGAAAGCACGCGCGTCGTCGATGAACGGCTTGATCTGATCCACAACCTCCGTAAGCTGGCCCTCTTCCATGCCCGTCATGCCAACCTGTATCTCTTCCGCAATCTTGTTGAGCGACGCCATCAGATCCGCAGCCTGGCTGCTAACCGATTCGAGTTGAGATTGACCGGTGGGAATGATCGCGCCAGGCGGTAAAATCTCGCCGGTGGGATCGCCGCCAGACAACGCCACGCACATGGTGCCCGTTGCGAAGCTGTAGAACTCGAGTTTTGCTTCGACGCCATGCCGCAGCGTGACTTTGTCGGGATCGATGAGCGTTTCGATATAAGCCTTGCCATCATTGCCAACGTATATATCGTCAACCACGCCGACCGGCACGCCGAGGTACTGCACCATGCCGCCCTTGTAAAGACCCAACACAGTCTTCTCAAACACGACCATATACCGTTGGCTGTTGCCCTGGCGGTAGCCCGCGACGAGCATCAATCCGCCGACAATGAGAATGGCGCTGATAAGCAGAAACGCGCCGACTTTTACTTTCTGGGTCTTCGTTGCCACGTAATAATCCGTCCCTTATGCGCCGCGTTGCACAATAAAATCGTCTGCGCGACGCTCAAAAAACTGCCGGACGCGCTCCACAGGGGAAGTTAGCGCCTCTTCAACCGTCCCGAGAAAGATTTCTTTACCTTGGTCGAGCATGAGAACTCGATCCGCAATCTTCCGGATAGATTCGAGCTCGTGCGTTACGATGATAAACGTAATCCCCGAAAGCCGGTTAAGGTTCAGAATTAGATCATCCAGGCCGGACGCCATGATAGGATCCAGGCCTGCCGACGGTTCGTCAAAATAGATTACAGGCGGGTCCAAGGCGATTGCGCGCGCCAATCCGGCGCGTTTGCGCATACCACCGGATAATTCGCCTGGCATGAGGTGCTCAGCCGCGCCCAGTCCGACCATTCCCAGTTTCAACCGGACAATGGCGTGTATGAGATCCTCGTCCGAGCCACCATATTCGCGCAAGGGCAAGGCCACATTGTCGCCAACGGTCATTGAATTAAACAGGCCGCCGGATTGAAAGGCAATGCCGATGTTGCGCTGCACTTTTGCGCATTGTTCCTCGTCCATCTTGGTGATATCGGCGCCGTCATAGATGACGCTTCCCGAAGTCGGCCGCAAGAGCGCGGTCATGTGCTTCAAAAGCGTTGTTTTGCCACAACCACTGCCTCCAATCACGACAAAGATTTCGACTCGCTTCACCGTAAACGAAATTCCGTCGAGAACCAGCGTCTCGCCGTAGTGCGCAATGAGGTTGTGAACCTCGATCAGTATGTCGTTTTGTTTCGTTGTCATCAGTCGAACACGTAGTAGAACATGGTGGCAAACAGCATGTCGATCACGACGATCGCAAAGATATCCATAACCACAGCGCGGGTCGTCATCAAGCCCACGCCGCGCGATCCGCCCCGCACGCGCAGACCGTTATGACATCCAATCAACACAATAGCAATTGCAAAGGCAATACTTTTGGACATTCCCTGCCAGATATCGTCGATGGTGGCCGCGCTGAGGGTCTGGTTGAGCCAGGCGTCCCAGCGGATCTCCAGCACCAATACCCCCCATACCGTGCCGCCCGCAATACCTGCGAGCATGCCCAACGCAGTGAGGCAAGGCATGACTATCAAGAGCGCAAGAAGCTTGGGGGCCACCAGAAACTGCGAAACGTTCAGGCCCATCCCGCGCAGCGCATCGATTTCCTCTTGCACCTTCATCGTCGCAAGCTCGGCTGCGATTGCCGCGCCCGTGCGCGCAGACACCACCACCGCTGTCATAATAGCGGCGAGTTCGCGGGAGAAACCGATCATCACCAAATTCGCTACGTAAATCCCCAAACCGAATTCGCGCATTTGCGCCGCGGACATCATCGCGATGGTCAAGCCCAACAGAAAGTTCATGACGAAATTGATGCGAATTGCGCGCACGCCCATCTCGTAGAGCTCGTCTGTCCAAAGGCCCCACCGGAAACCACGCCCCTCAATCGGGGCGAGCAAGGTCCAATAAGTCGCGTCAACCAACAATCCGCCGAACTCTCGCAGTTCCGCCGCAACCGCAATCCCTGTGCTTCCAGCGTGCTCGATGAAGCCTTCGGTCTCGCGCCGCTTGAGGATTTCTGCGCGCAGTCCCGGCTCGATCAGGGCGACAAAGTCAGCAACATCGCCCTGTTGGCCCTCCCAGGAAAGTTCGGCATTCTCCTTTCGGGCATGCTCCGCCAGGGCGACGATCCAAGCGCCACCGCGCGCGTCCATCGTTTGCGTATTGGCAAAATCGAGCAACAGCGATTCGCCAGGTGCGATTCGCTCCTTCTTGATCGATTCCAGGAGCTTGCGCCCCGACTCTTGATCAAGGGAAGCCGGGAGGGCTATTCGCCGAGTGGTCATTCTGTACCGGCCATGGTCTCGAACTCGTCTTCGGTCAAGACCATGACGCCAAGCTGTTGCGCCTTATTCAACTTCGAGCCGGCTTTCTCCCCCGCGACAAGGAAATCGGTTGCGGCACTAATGCTGGACGACGCCTTGCCCCCCAAAGCCTTTATACGTTCATGGATGGCATCGCGCGAGTACTTCTGAAGCGTCCCGGTAACCACGAAAGTCTTCCCCTCGAACGGGCGAGGCCCATCATTGCCGCCTCTCGTATCCTCGGACATTTTCAGGCCAAACGCGCGCAATTTCGCTATTAAAGCCCGGTTCTCGTGTGTTTGAAAGAAATCGTGCACACTCGCTGCGACCACATCGCCAATTTCGTGAATATCGGTCAACTCGCTCGCTGGCGCGTCCATAAGCCGCTCCATGCTGCCATAGTGTTGCGCAAGCACCTCGCCGGTGTGCTCACCCACATGCCGAATGCCCAGCCCATTCAACAGCCGGCTCAAAGGCCGGGACTTGCTGGAGGCAATTGCGTCAACCAGGTTTGCGGCAGATTTCTTACCCATTCGATCCAGTTGTTCGAGCTGATCCTGTGTGAGGGCATACAGGTCGGCGGGGCCCTTCACTAACTTCTTATCCACGAGCTGCTCAATCACCGCCGGGCCCATACCTTCGATGTCCATCGCCAATCGCGACGCAAAATGCCGCAGTCTCTCTTTGACTTGCGCCGGGCAAGACAGGTTTAGGCAGCGGAGATACACGCCCTCCGCGTCTTTGTGAACCTCGCCCCCACATTCCGGGCATTTCGAAGGGGGAGCAAAGGCCTTTGCCCCCTTTGGTCGCTCCTCCGGAATGTAGCGCAAAACTTGGGGAATAATTTCGCCCGCCTTTTGAATTTCGACGGTGTCTCCAACGCGCACATCTTTTCGAGCCAGCTCCTCGAAATTGTGGAGCGTCGCACGTTTCACAACGGTGCCGGCAAGCGGCACAGGTTCCATCTCCGCGACCGGCGTGAGCGTTCCCGTTTTGCCGACCTGCACCGTAATGTTCAACAGTTTCGTTCGGGCAACTTGCGCGGGATACTTATACGCAATAACCCATCGCGGCGATTTTGATGTTGCACCGAGCTTGCGCCGATGCGCCGCGGAGTCCACTTTGATGACAAGCCCGTCAATCTCAAAATCAAGCGAGTGCCGCTTGTCCTGCCACTCGTCCACGACACGAAGGACATCGTCAATGTCTGAGCACTGTTTGCTGTGTTTGCTTGTCGGAAGGGCGAACTCGCGCAGTCGCGCAAGTGTCTCCCAATGCGAATTGAAGAGATCGCCGTCGCGCGATGCAACATCGTAGAACACAATGTCCAACTTTCGCTGTGCGACCGACTTCGGGTCAAGCAACTTCAGCGTACCGGCAGTTGTATTGCGCGGGTTCGCCAATGGCGGTTCGCCGGCGGCTTCGCGCAGTGCATTCAGGCGTTCGAGTTCCTGCCGGCGCATATAGACTTCACCGCGCACTTCCAGCAACGCCGGGGGTTTTCCCTTCAGCCGCAAAGGCACTGCACGTATCGTCTTGATATTCGACGTCACGTCATCGCCGCGCTCGCCGTCACCGCGGGTTGCGGCACGAACAAGCACTCCCGCCTCGTAGCGAAGGGATATCGCCACGCCATCTATTTTGAGTTCCGCGACATATTTCGGCTGATCTCCGCCTAGCCCTTTTCGGACACGCTCATCAAAGGCCCGAAGTTCCATTTCGTTGTACGTGTTGTCGATAGACAACATAGGCACTTCGTGCGCAACCGTCTCAAAACCTTCCAAAGGCGCGCCGCCCACGCGTTGCGTCGGGCTGTCAGGGGTTGCGAGCGCGGGGTACTGGGATTCCAGCGCCTCAAGCTCCTTTAAGAGCGCATCAAACTCGTGATCGCTAATCTCTGGCGTGGCTTCGAGGTAGTACAGTCGATTGTGATGATCGATTTGATCGCGCAACAATGCAGCCCGTTCCCGGGCCTTTGTTGGTATGCTGCCGTCTCTCCCTCGCATAGCGCCGATTATACTTATCCCCAATTAAGGCCGCACGTTCCCGAAAGAAGTTAAAAAGAGTTTTGAGAAAGCCGGCCGAATCGCGAATGACGGGTAAACTACCGCTAAATCTGAAAATCTTTGCCTGCTGCTGCCGCAACCGGCGCGCCGATTATCTTGCGCACATGGGCAACCAAATCGTTGGTGAGATACGGCTTCTGAAGAAACCCGTCCACCGCGTCGCCATCAAATCGTTGGGCAGCTTCCGCCTCGGAGTATCCGCTCGACACCAGAACGCGAATATCGTCGCGAACGGAACGAAGCGCGCGGCAAGTTTCTTCGCCGCTCATTCTGGGCATGGTCATATCGAGTACAGCGAGTCCAATCGCGTCGATATTCTCGCGTAGAAGTTCGACTGCGTCCGCGCCGCTGTGTGCCACCCACACCGTGTAGCCAGCCCGTCGAAGCGCGCGTTCGGAGATGCTGAGGACCGCCTCCTCGTCGTCTACCACAAGAACACCATGCGCGCGCGCCTGCGCCTGTTTGCGATCATCGTGGCGAAAACCATGGGCCGGAACAATAGACACCGGCAGATAGACACGAAACTCGGTGCCCGCGCCAATTGTCGATTTCACCGACATCGCCCCGCGATGTCCGCGCACGATGCCCACCGCCGCTGCAAGTCCCAGGCCACGCCCGGTGAATTTGGTGGTGAAGAAAGGATCGTACATACGATCCGCGACCTGGTCGTCCAGTCCTGAGCCTTGGTCAGCTACCTCCAGGACACAGTAGGAGCCATCTGGAATCGCATCTGTAAGCCGGGGCGGACGCGGCGTGCTGCGCGTGAACGATTCGTGCCGCACCGCGACACGCACGCTCCCGCTTTTCTCACCATATGACTCCGCGGCGTTTACGACGAGATTCAACAACACCTGGCGCAACTGACTGCGATCGCCTTCAAGCACAGGGGTTGCAGGGTCAATTTCGTACTCCACGTGTATGTTCGATGGCAGTGCGTGGGCAATTGAAGACTCCGCGTCTCGAACAATCTCACAAAGATCGATCGCGCACTTTGAGTATGTCGCGCGGCCGGAATACGCCAGCATCTGTTGTGACAACGCGGCGGCTCGTTTCGCGGCGGACTCAATTTGTTCGAGACAGCCGTAGACCGGCGAGCTCTTGGGCAAATCGAGCATGGCCAGGCTGGCATTGCCCAAAACTCCCATCAGCAGATTGTTAAAATCGTGCGCGATGCCCCCGGCCATGACACCGAGACTTTCCAGCTTCTCCGCCTGCGCAACGCGTGCCTGCAACAGTTCGCGCTCTTTAGCGGCTATTTTTCGCTCAGTAATGTCCCGATTCACCGCGAGTATGGCCGTCTGCCCGCGAAACTCGATGACCGTGGTATGAATATCCACGGCCATCGGCCGGCGGTCTTTGGTTAGATGCACGCCTTCGCACCCGTATCGACCATTGCGAAGTTGTTCTTCCAGCCGTTCCCGAAAGCCCGATGCAAATTCAAGCGCATCGAGATCATGCGTATGCATCTGCAGTAACTCTTCGCGTGTATATCCCATGCGCGTCGAGGCCGCGGTGTTGCATTCGAGAATCTTGCCGTCCAGATCATGAACGAACAGGGCATCTTCCATGCCGTCGAATAGCGTCCTTAGCTGTGCCTCGGCGCTGAGCGCTTTCTTCTCGGCAATCTCCCGTTCACGGAGTGCATTGTTTAGCTGCTCATGCTCCGCCAGTTGCTGTTCGCGCGCCTTGAGCACCTCGAAAATGGAAAGATAAAACCCAATGACGCCAAGCGCCAGGCCGCCAGATAAAAGCAGCGTTCTAAGAAACTCGAGAGGGGTGAGCACGCCATCCGGATTGCTCGGTTGCAGGAGTGGAGTCGCACCGCTTCCGGAGATAAACTGCGAGCCTGCGAGAAACGCAAACGCAAAGACAATGGCGTAACCGAATCGAGGGAAGTAGCGATACCGCAACAGCGCGTACACGGTCGCCGTCGCCATGGTGCCGAGTCCGACAAGCCCGAGCACCCTCGGAATCAGACTGCCGGCAGGCATGACGTCCGCAAGCAAAATCCCCAGGAACCGCAACGCGCAACCCGCGCCGATCGCGATGAACATGAGCCTGCGCAGGCGCGCCAGATCCCTTTGTGAGCCGGTGTCGCTCATCTCGCGCAGGTATACCCCCAGTTTGTATGCCTCATTTCGCTTACTGCTATGCTATTTCGACAGACAAAAGGAGCCTACCCCTGCGTCCGAAGTTTGTCAAGGCGCGGGCTTGACTGCATTCCCTTCCGATTATACGCTAGACCCCGCTGCGTTTGGCCCTCAACCAATCAAGGAAATCTCGAATGAAACGTATTGCAATGATCGCCGCCGCGGCCCTTGCCGCAACGGTTCCGGCCAATGCCGTGAGCAAGGCCATCTTCCTCAGTAAATCCTCCGGCTTCGAGCACAGTTGCATCAAATGGGACGAAAATAAGGTAAGCCACGTTGATAGAATCCTGACCAAACTTGCCCCGCAGTTCGGCTCGGAAGTGCTTTGCACCAAGGACGCAAGCCTGATAAATGCCGAGAACCTCAAGAACTACAAACTCGTGATCTTCTACACGACTTTGAACCTCGATGAGGAAGGCGCGGACAAGAACCCACCGATGAAGCCCTCGGGTCAGGCCGAATTAATCGAGTGGATTAAGAACGGCGGTGGTTTTGTCGGATTCCACTGCGCATCAGACACGTTTCACACGCCAGACGGCGGTGAAGTCACGCCCTATATCAAAATGATCGGCGGCGAGTTTCGCGGCCACGGAAAGCAGTTCGTGGGCACCGTGCGCGTCGTCGACAAGGCGCATCCAACCATGGCCAATGTCCCCGAGGAGTGGAGCATCAACGACGAGTGGTATCTCTTCAAAAACTTGAACGAGAAAAGCATCCACGTACTTGCAACTTTGGATTCCGCCGCGGAACGCGAAGTACAGGAGATGTACAACATTCCCAACTATCCGATCATCTGGTGCAGCGAACTGGGCAAAGGCCGCGTGTTCTATAACGCAATGGGCCACCGAGAAGATGTGTGGGACTCGGAAATCTTTCAGAAGAGCGTCGTGGATGCCGCGAAGTGGGCGATGGGCGAAGGCCCAGCGAATGCCGCGCCAAATCTGGAGAAAGTCATGACGCCCGACGAGATTGTTAAGGTGCAATTGCCGCCGGTGAAAGACAACTAAGATTTTGCCTCCGTCAAGGCTTGCAGCAAGGCCGGGCAACGCCGCGAAAAGCGTTGCCCGGTTCTTGTTTATTTTAGCAATCCCAATCTAAAGCAAAAACGTGTGGCCGCGTCCGCAGCGGTTCGGACGCGGCCATGGGAAGATAGAGGGGGGGACCCTCGTGATGGCGTATGCAACCTCGATTAAACTCGCAGCGATAGCGGCTGATTCCACCCTTGTCTGCTGGCCTAGCTCGCCTTGTCGCTCTGCCCACAATACCGGCCGCCATTCAGACCGTTACATGGCGTAACCGAAGTTTCACGCTGCCCTAACGCGCGCTGAATCCCTCTGCCCTACACTTTGCCCCGGAGTCGACATTGATAAAACCTATCCAGGGGCTTCCGTGGTCTAATCCGCCATATCCAGCAATGCTCCGACCTCGAACCACGGAAGCCCCCTTCCATAAATCGCCAAGGGGCGCCAGGCAACGGCATACGCATCATGGAGTCAAAAGTGCAATGAAAAACGGATATGTTTACCAACAGTTTGGCGTGTGGTGGGTGTTCATCGAATCCACTATGCCTGGGCCTATACAGCTTAGCGGACCCTATCGCACGCGGGAAAGCGCGGAGGATGCTCTCACGTCAATGAATTTGCTTGTAGGGTTGCCGACTGCTTCATAAGTCGGCGCGTGTTGGAGCGAGGTTCTTACTTCAATCCGTATTTCTTGATCTTGTACTGCAAAGTGGTGCGCTTCAGGCCGAGATGATCCGCTGCCTTTGTCTTGTTCCAATGGAACCGGTTCAACGCCGCGGCGATCATTTCTGATTCGAGATGATCGGTGCGTTCGATCAGCGATGCGCTGTCAGGCAGGGCATTCGGGTCCGGCTCAAGTTCTTCCTGCATGAAAAACATATCGGGCGGAATCACGTCACGCGTTATCGTCGAGCCCTCTGCCAATACCACGGCGCGTTCCAGCACGTTCTCGAGTTCGCGCACGTTGCCAGGCCACGGATACCGCAGGAAAAAGCTCATCACGTCGTCTTCCACCTGCGAAATTTCTTTTCCAAGCTCGAAGCTGAACTTCTTCAGGAAGTGATCGATGAGCGCGGGGATGTCGTCCGGCCGCGATCGCAGGGGCTCAACCCGCAGCGAAAACACATTGAGCCGGTAGTAGAAGTCTTCTCGGAATGTGCCCGCGATAATTGCCTCGCGCAAGTCGCGATTCGTCGCGGCGATGATGCGCGTATCCACGCGCACGACCTGATTCCCGCCAACGCGTTCAAACTCGCCCTCCTGCAACACACGCAACAGTTTGGTTTGAATGTTCGGGTCAATCTCGCCAACTTCATCCAGAAAAAGCGTTCCGGTATGCGCGCGCTCGAACCGGCCCTGGCGCTGGCTCATTGCGCCCGTGAACGCGCCTTTCTCGTGACCGAAGAGCTCGCTCTCCAGAACGCCGGACGCAAGCGCTGCGCAGTTCAATGCAACGAAAGGGCGGTCGCTTCGCGGGCTGGATTCGTGAATTGCACGCGCCACCAATTCCTTGCCCGTGCCACTTGGCCCCGTAATCAACACCGAACTGCGGCTCGGCCCGATCTTCTGAATCATTTTCAGAAGCTGCTTCGTTTCTTTGCTGTAGCCGACGATTTGACGGCCGTTCGCCGAAACCAGCGGCGTCTGCTGTTCATATTCGCGGACAGGCTTTTCGCCAAGGATCTTGTCGACCTTGAGTTCAATCTCGGCTAGCTTGAATGGCTTGGCAATAAAGTCGCGCGCGCCCAGCCGCATCGCCTCCACGGCGGTATCGATCGTGCCGTATGCAGTGATCATGATGACCGGGCTGTCGAAAGAGGAGGCCCGCGCTGACCGTAGCACGGCCAAGCCGTCCCGCTCAGGCATTTTGAGGTCGGTGATGATGACGTCGAAGTGGCGCTCGTTAATGATCTCGATTGCCTTACTACCGTTGGACGCGGTGATGACGGAAAATCCGCGGTCCTTGAAGGTTCCTTCGAGCATTTGGCGCATGCCGGGCTCGTCGTCCACGACGAGCATATTTCGACGCGGGCTGAGTGTGGCCACAGTCTCTATCTCCCAGGGCACGTCCCCCATTACGACATTCAGACTGTACCACCG
>CALEZK010000199.1 GCA_937928585.1 uncultured bacterium
CGCGACGGCCAACATACGGGGGTCGTCACGAAAGCGTTTGCGCAGATTCCGCCCTCCGCGACGAGTCTGTCGAGGTGTGGTGTTTGGGCGTCGGGTCCGCCCAATGCGCCGATCGTCCACGCGGCCTGATCGTCGGTGTATATGAACACGATATTGGGTCGCGGCGATTGCGCGCGTGCGGTTGCGACGCCGACCGCGCACGCCGCGGTTGCAACCGCGCACTGGTGAAGAAATTCCCGGCGATTAACGAAAGAATCCTTCATGATTCCGCGGTGCTCCCCATTTGGAATTGCCCAGCGCCTGCTGCCCAAGCCACAACACTAACGCAAACCCAAACCAAGTGCGAACCCAACGAGTATTGAGCCAAGGGGACTGTCACCCGCGCATTTTTGATGGCGCCTCATATCCCGAAGCCGTGACAGCGCGGGTGGCTGTCCCCGACTATCCCAACTACCCAAACTCCCCCTATCCGCAATTCCCAGAACGCACCCGCCGTAATCCCACATATATCAAAGCAATCAGCACGATGCCATTCACCGCCGCGCCCAGCGGCATGCTGGGTCCCGAATTCGTTGGCGTGGATTGCAGTTGGACATCATCGAGATAAATCGTCTGCGCCCAAGTCGCATCGGAAACGAATCCGAACCAGTTGATACGATCGAATGATGGGGTGCCGCACGGCAGGTTACTGTCATATCAAAAGTACCGGTTGCGTCGTAACCAAGGCCACACGTGAACGCGAAATCGATCCACGCGTCCGCGGGGACATTCATGATGACCTCGCCACTGACTTTCAGATCACCGTTTGCTTCGATCCAGAAGTTCGGCCCTACGCGATACGGCACGTGGTCGTCGCGCCACTGGTGATACATCAGCGTTCCGGGCGAAAAACGAATCGAGAAGCTCCCCTCGGCAATGCCCTCATTGCTGATGGGGCGAAAATCGACATAAGGATAGAAAGTCTGTGGTAATCCCACGACATCGACGAACTTCAAACTGCGAACGCCGTTTCGCGCCAATTCTTCTGTAACGCGCACGGACGCGCCATTCGTCTCGCCGTGCGTGCCGGCATTCAGCACTACGCTTCCGGGCGCGGTGGTTTCAAAGTCTTCGTTAATCTTGGAGAGGTCTGGCGCTTCAAAGGGATCGCGCACGATCGCATTCGGCTTGTCTACCCACTCCGCCTCGCCGTAGAGGCCGATGTTCGATGCGTCGATCGGCGTGATTCCGATGCTGTGCGCGGGCGAGCCTGCACCGAAGGTGAAATTCGCTTCGTCGGGATTGGTGAACTCCGGGTTTAGATTGATCGAGTGCAGATCCATTCCCGCGGCCTGCCATTCCGCCCAGGTGCGGCCACCGAAATCGAGCGGGCGTCCCGAGGTATCCCAATAGAGGTTGTAATCAAACGCAAAGTGGTCGTCGCTCCATTCGTCGCCGAGCAGTTCGCCATTGTTAAAGAACACGATATTGCGCTCGAACGTGAACGAAAGTCCCGGCTCGGGCAATGTTCGCATGACCTGCGCGTTCCGCGAGAACGCCAGCACGTTGTTCCGAACGATGTTGTTCTGTCCGTAGTGCTGGTGGAATCCGCCTGTTTCGGTGTTATAGACAATGTTGTTTTCGAAGACGATTTCGGAACTTCCTTCGTCGGTGTATAGTCCCCAGCCGCCATATAGCTTTGGATTGCTGCGAATGTCGTGCACGCGATTGTTGCGCACAATGGTGCCGGGTGACACGCCGAGGGTATACACGCCGCCGATGTCGTTGAGCTGTTGCTTCCCGATTTCGTGGATATGGTTGAACTCGACGATATTGTTGTTAGCGGAAGAAGTGTTGTAGTTCCACTGCCAGCCCACGGACACGCCGCTGTATCGAAAGTCAGCGATTTCATTGTGCGATACCACGTTGTGCGACGCGCGCCCCACCCATACGCCAACGCCCGAACGAAAGATGCGTCCGCCATCGTGCAGATAATTGTTGTCGATGGTGTTGCGCAAGGTCTCTTCGTTCGCGGTCGGCGCGGTCACAGTCTCTCCGATACGCGCGCCTCCCGCACCGAGATCGAACAGCTCGCTGTGACTTAGTGTGTTGTCCTGACTACCCCGGCGCCACCAGAACCCGTAGTTGCCGGTGTGAAACACTTCGCATCGATCGAATGTGCAATTGCGCGCGCCAATCGCTTCTACCGCTGCATTGGTTGAGGATGCCGCCTGTCCGTCGGTCATGCCTGCTGCGGGGATCGTCACATTCGTATGTTGAAACGAAAGGCCTCGAAACGTGAGCCATGACACGAACTGCCCGGAAGCGGGGACGCCCTGCAGGCGAATCAGTTGCGGCGCAAGGGGCGCGATCACTTTTGCGGTCAACATGTTTTCGCCGTCACGCGGCATGTAGGAGATCACGCCCGTGCCGCGGTTCACATGCCATTCACCGGGTTGATCCAATCCTTCAAGCAAATTTTCAACGTAGTACCACTGGTCCGAGCGCCAGCGACCAAAAGGCCAATTGGCCGAGCCAGTGAACGTAACGATTTGGTTGGACGTATCGAGATTGGCGACGCGCAGCAGCGATGTCGCCCAGGAGTGAAACACGACGACATGCGCGCCGCTTAATGAAGACCACGCCTGTAAATCGCCGGGGCGGTATTGAAAGCGCACCGTACTCGGAAGCAAATTGCCGAATCCGTCGTCATCGAGCAATTGTCCAGCGGCGAAAAAAAAGTCGTTGTCGGTGGGAAAGTCGCCGGCATCGTTTGTTGCGTTCGGAGTGCGCGCCGGGGTCGCGCGCTTACCGTCCACCCAAAGCGACATGAAATCCCACGAGCCACCCCACAGGGCGGGGGCCTGCGCTGTCCATACCGCTCCGGACGGACTCCATCCGGTGATTGGGACGCCGCCGGAAAATATCGGCTTTTCGCCGGGGTACGCCGCAAAGGTTATGGGCGCGCCCGCGCTGCCACTATCTTCTGGCGCAAAATCCACGGGCGCGGACAGGAAGTATTCTCCGTCTCGAATCAGCACTTCCGTTGGGCCGGTCAGCGCGCCCAATCCGCGCAGGACCCGGAGCGCGTCTCGTGCGCCGGTGAGCGTTGCGAGCGGGCCATCGGTATTACCGCCATTGGGTGCGTCCAAGGTGCCCGACCATGCATCGTTGCCATTGGGCGCGACGTAGAGCGTCACGGCGAAACTTGGCAGGCCCGTGGCCAGCACGGCAACAGCAAGCACGCGGCAACATCGATGGGTCAATTGACGAACGGAAAAGGTTTGTAGAAGCTGGCTGGTATCTAAAGAAGGCGAATTGGTGGCGCAAAGCGGGTGACACAACTGCATATGCAACGAACTCCGTGCCCGGTTTTCGAAAGCATGAGGTGTCCCCTCGACTGGATCGCGTGCCTGCTCACGTCCCCAAACCATCGCTTACGTGAAGCGAGTGAGCTGACAAAGTATAGCAGAACTTCTATCAGATTTGCGAGTATTTATCGCGGGGTATACGTGACGAGTAAGAATGCTCTCGTGGACGGGCTATGCTGGATCGGGCAAAAAACACCCCGGTGGGGCGGTTTGCTACGCAGGGCTTGCTGGCTTGATATCTCGACCTTAGCGATCGATAGGTTTTCTGATTCCCCCAGGGCACGACGAGATGCCAAGGACGAGTTTATGACCTTGGGAGCGGATCACCCCCCAAATTCCCCGAAATCCATATACAAAGTGTTGTCGTTCTTGCGCAACAGTGCTACAC
>CALEZK010000200.1 GCA_937928585.1 uncultured bacterium
TGGTCGGGTACGCGCAGGCCTGCTTCTTTGAGGATGCGCATCGTCGTGCTTTTGCCTGCCCCATTGGGGCCCAAAAAGCCGATAATCTCGCCCTTCTCGACACGAAAGGACAGGTCGTGGACAGCGGTAATCGCGCCGTAAACCTTTGTCAAACCCGTAACTTCGATCAAGGGAGGCTCCTTCGCCGCTACTCTAACGCATTGGGGAACTTCCGTGCAATGTTATGGGGCTTTGGAAGTGCCAAAATGCGAATTCTGAGCTGCCTGTTTTTCGTCGAATTGAAAAATTCCTGCCGCCAAAACTGCCGTTCAGCGGGAAGAAAGTTCCCGTGAAAATGGGCTAAAGTGCTAATAGGGTGACGGATTGCTGCTGAATGTAACGGTCAAGACCTTCAAATGTAATGACTTATGCCGATATGCAGGGTATTCGGGGTATTTGGCACGGCCTATGCTCTGGTATCGGCAGTAACTCGGGAAGGAACCCGGGAGGAAGTTAACAATGATTGTTCAATGCTGTGTGTGCCAGAAGGTTCGGAAGAATGACCGGTGGTCGCGCCTTGCGAAACCGGTAAACCAGAATGAGATGATGGTCAGCCACGGATACTGCCCGGAATGTGCTGCCGAAGCGTTTGGCGACCTGTATCGCCGCGCACAGGCGCGCGAAGCTGCTCGCATGACCGTCGTGCACGCCGCGTAGCAACAAAAGTTTGATCTTACAGGGGCGCTGGGTTCGGAAACTGTACCCTCCGGACACAGCGCCTCTTCTTTTTCACAACGCACTGCTCTCGGGTCCGCGCCGATGACGATTGATGATAATGATGAGTGCCGGGGTGAGCAGTACGTTCGCAAAGAGCGCGGTGAGCAACGCGAGGCCGGAAAGAAATCCGAAGTATCGAATCGGCACAAAGCTTGAGGCGCAGAGCGTGAAGAATCCGATGGCGGAAGTGCCAGTTGAGTAAATGAGGGCGGGCCCCACTTCAGACAAGGCGCCGCTGAGCGCCTGCGAGGTTGTCTCGCCGGGTTTTCGCAGGAGCCTGTAGGATGCGATGAGGTGAATGGTGTTGTCGTCGGCCATGCCCAAGGCGACGCCGGCAACGAGAACGGTCGCGGCGTCAAGTGGAATGCCGAGCAGCGGCATGACGGCGAAAGCGGCAAGGGTGGGTAGCAGGGTCGGCGCGATGGCGAGTCCCATGAGCCGAAGCGAGCGCAGCCCGATGCCAACCATGAAGAAGACGGTGAGAAACGAGAACGCGAAACTTTCCACCTGTGTGATTGCCAGTTCCACCTGCGCGTCGTTGAGCAATAGCACGATGCCGGTGAGATGCGCGGAGATTCCGGCTTCGAGTTCCGAAAAAACGTTCTCGGCGAAATCCGTGAGGGCAAAAAAACGATTGGCATCCATCGCGCGGGAGATGATGGAAAGGCGCAGCGATTTTCCATCGGGAGCGACGAGCCGGTTCAGTTCTGCCCGGAGCCAATCCGGCGCCTCGGCGATCAGGCGTTGCGCGGCGACTTGCGTATCCGGCAAAGCGTATGCGGACGCTTCGAAATCGTTGTCCCACTGATTCAGTTTGCGCAACAAATCGAGCGGAGAGACGACGCGGGCAACATAATCGACCGAGGCGAGGCGCGTTGCCGTCGCATCGACCGCGGGCCAGCACGAAGGGTCGAGCCAGCCATTCGGGCATTGCACGACCGTTTCCAGGGTGTACAGGCCGGTGAGATTCTCGCTGACGAAGTTGTATGACTGCACTTGCGGCGCATCATCAGGCAGGAACGTAAGCGGATTGGGTTCCGGGTGCAGGCGCGTGATGCTGAACGCGCCGAGTACGCCAATCGCAAGAAAGACGAATACAATCGTCCACGTTCTGCGTTCGGCCAGACGTTCCGCGCTGAGCAGCACGGGCACCCAGAACGAACGCGCCTGCTTGCGCGGTGGCAGTCGTAATAATCCGGTCAATACGGGCGCGACTACCAGATTCGCGATCATCGATATGACGATCGCAATGGCCGCGAACATGCCGAGCTGTCTTATCGGTGGCATGGAGGACAAAACGAGAGACAGGAAACCCGCGGCAGTCGTGATGGCCGCGAGCGCGCAGGGCAGGCGCACTTCATTCCAGGCGTGCGCCACTGACGACGCCGTCGAGCGGCCTTCGTTGCAGTGACGATAGTAATGCGTGATGAAATGGACCGAATGCGCGAGCGACAAGGACCAGAGCAGGGGCGGTAGAACGGAGCTGACCATCGTGAGGGCATAGCCGGAGACATCAATTAACCCAAGCGGAATGACAACGCTGAGCCAGGCGCATACGCATGCCACAATCACCGCGCGGGCGCTTCGCAACAGGAGCAACAGAATAATGACAGACGCGCCAAGCGCGATGGGCATGACGCGACGCGTCTCGCGTTCGGATATTTCGTCGAGCGCGACGTTCAGCGTCGGGGGACCGACGATGTCGACGCGGAATCCAAAATCGCGCAGTGGGAGCAACGCATCATCAATGGCGACGACCATGGCTTTGCGACTGGCGCTGTCGTCGGGCGGATCAATTTCCAGGAATAGTCCGGCGGCGCGGTTGTCGTCGGATATAAAGAGTCCGCGATAAAACGGCGTGTCGGTAAATTCGCGTTCGAGCGCCGCGGGATCTTCCGCGCCGAAAACTTCGCGATACACCGCCGGAATTCCGCCCACGCGACGAACGGCGGGAATTTCTTCCAGCGCCGCCTGGACGGCGAGCATGACGTCGAGTGCCTGCGGTTCGAACAGGGGTTTGCCGGAAACGCAGGCGACGATGAATTCGTCCGCGCCAAAGGTTTGCTTGAATCGTTCGTAGTCCTGCGTGGCGGCGCTCGCAGGATCGAGCCAGTGTTCAATGGCATTGTCGGTGCGCAGTCTTGCGGCGGCAATACTCGCGGCAATGCCCAGCAACACGATGCCTACGGACAAGACCGTGAGAAACGCGCGCGGGAAGTATGGAGTGGACGTTGTGTTGCTACTGCTCAACTGTTCCGTCGATCTTGAAAGTTAATGCGCGACTGACCTGCGTTTGCACTTACAGTGCGTTGTACCGCGTCGGCAGACGATTTGAGTCTAGCCCGCATTTCTCACCGCTTCAAAGTTCCATGTTTCAACTTGAAAAGCACCAGGCGGTGAGAAATGCTCACGAGAAAACCCAGAGGCCCACTGAAAAATCCGGGCTAGCTTAGAAAATCTGTTGTTTCGCCGAGCCATTGCAATCCTGTTTCTTTGATTGCGGTATCGGGGACGCGCTTCATCGGCGAATATCTGGGATGGCTCGATTTCCCGTATGGGCTGTTGCGTTTCGCGTTGTAACAGCAGATGAGCGCCCAACGCGGATTCGGCGACGTGTTCTGATCGGAACGATGGAGCAGATTCGAGTGAAACCAAAGCGCATCGCCAGGTTCCATTGTCACGTACTCGAGCGAACAAACCTTCTCCGCCGCATCGCAGCGTTCGGGGTCGGCGCCAGTCTGATCGCCGACGCGAATATGGTTAATGCGTCCGATGTGATGAGATCCCTTGAGCACTTGCAGACAGCCGTTTTCCTTCGTGCACGGATCGATCGCAATGAAACAGCTCACCAACAGTGGAAACAGGCAGGTGTCGTTGTACCAATAGCCATAATCCTGGTGCCAAATCCACGCGCCGCCAACGAAGGGTTCCTTCTGCATCATCTTCGAATGCCAGTGATACACTTCGCCGCCGAGTATCTGTTCCGCGGAAGTTGCCATCCGTTCGCATCGGGAGTAGAGACTCAGCACGCCCTCGTTCTCGTCGTTCCACAGCGTAATCTTGCTCATCCCTCCGCCACCATCGGACCGTTCGACCGCCTTGCCGGAGATACTGGGATCCTGACGCGCCGCAGTCTTCAGGAGTTCCGCCTCTTCCTCGTCGAAGAGGTTCTTGATGATGATGTAGCCGTCTTCATTGAACTGGGCCAATTGGCTGGGGGTAAGCATTTCGAGACTCCCGATTTCAGTATGACATCGCGCCGCAGACGCATTGCAGATAATACCATGCGGGACGGCGAGCCAGCCAAGTTGCATCACATCAGGTCAGGAAGCCAAATACTCTTGCTTCTTCCCGCTGTCCAAGATTCAAGCAGACAGGCCGAGCGCGATTTGCAGCGAATTATTCAGTTCACCTAATTTCGATTGCGACAACATGCCAACGTAGTTTGTCAGGAACGACTTCGGAAGACTGACCAATTCGTCGCAATGAATGCTGCACTCATGTTTGAAACCGTCGTCTGGACCAACGAGGACTTGTGTGGCAAGTCCGTCATAGGCTGTGTAAACAGGCGCGCAAATGACGGTGGAAAAGCGAGAATCGATCAGTACCTGGCGGCTGACGATCACGAAAATCCGAAATTTCTTCGGATCACGCGTGGAAGGATTGGAGACGCGAAATAGCTCGGCGCGGGTCATACCGGAACTTGATAGAGAAGCACATCGGCAGCTTCTCTATTGAGAAAGTCTGCATTGGTATTGATGATGGACAAGTCTCGCTGATCGGAATCGTCCACAATCTAACTCGTGGCGAATTTGCGTAAAACCGCCTCGATTACCTCGGAACGGGTAGTGCCGGTTTTCCTGGCCCGAAGGTCAATTAGATCCAGCAAGTCGTCTGGCAGTTCTACTGTCGTTTTAATCATCATGATTCAACTGTACGTCTGTTTCAGGATTCTGTCAAGTGCAGGTTATGGAAACGGTTATAGCCGACCTTTCACCCAATTCAGGGCGTCTGGAACATAGATTTCCGTGAGCTTGTGGTCGCGATCGTACCAGATGAGATCTGAGTTGCCGCTCTTGATGTATTTCTTGTAGGAGGCATTCATGCGCGGGACTTCGTAGAACGAATCGGTCTTTCCCATGAGCATGAGAACGGGCTTGCCTTTGACGCCCCAGGTGAAATCGATGGGCGCGGTCGGGCCGTAGTCGAGTGAACGCATGGGCGGCACGCAGGTGACGGCAACTTTGATGCGTGGTTCGACGCAGAGCAGGTAAAACGCATCCATTCCTCCCATGCTGTAGCCGATGATGCCGACGCGCGCCATATCAACGTCCTTGCGATCGGCGACGTAGTCGAGCGCGCGACGGTAATCCTTCACGGTTTGCACCGCGATTTCCGTGAACGTAAAGAAATTGATCTTCGCCGGGGCATTGGCATCTTCGAAGGTATTGACGTGCAGGTAATCGATCTCGTTGCTGCGTTCGCCGTGGGCGGGCGCGTCAAGCGCAAGCACGGCGTAACCCGCTTCAAGCAAAGCCTTGCGCATTTCCCCGCCGCTGATATAGTTGCCATCTTCCCACCAGTCATCCTTGCCGCCGGACCAGCCGTGCACGAGCAGAACAATTGGCGCGGGCGTTGTCGCGGCGGATTTCGGAAGTTCGATGAACCCCGGAACGTGAAATCCCTGCGCGCCGCGGAACACGAACTTCTGTCGCAGCGTCGTTTCACCGTCCCACTCACGGACGATGCGGCCCTCCAGCGGGATTTCCTTGTTGTAGTCAAAGAAAGGAAGGCGCGCCTCGTAGGCTTCCTTCGAGATACGCGGATAAGGTCCGGTTTCATCGGCAAGCGCGGCAAACACACACAGCGATACGACTGCGAATACAAATTGTTTAAGCATTTTGGGTTTCCTGATGCGTGTGATCGATTGGATGCAGACCCTTGCAAAATGGCATTCCGCAATCCGTTCACCAAAATCATGTAAAATGCCGGACGATGTCAAACCTAGGACCCGACACCGCTATCGTACTCGTTGATCATGGGTCGACGCATTCCGCGGCGAACGATATGTTGGCCGACGTGGCGCGCATGCTGCGCGCGCAAGCGGGTGGCGCGATTGTTGAGTTGGCGCACATGGAGTTGGCCGAGCCCACCATCGAGCAGGCCTTTGCCGCTTGCGTGGCGCAGGGTGCGCGCACGATTGTGGTCCACCCGTATTTTCTCGCGCCTGGCAGACACAGCACAAAAGACATTCCCCGAATGAGCCGGGACGCCGCGGCGAAATACCCCGGTGTCAGCGTATCCGTCACGGAGCCATTGGGGATTGACCCGCGCATGATCGAGGTCATCCTCCGCCGCGTCCATGAGACCATTGCCGCGGAAATCCCCACGCCATGAGCAGCGCGATAGACGCATTTCGGGCTGCGATAGGCGCGGGGAATGTGGACGATGCCGATGCCACACGCGATCGCTATGCGCGCTCGACGCATCCGGTAGGAACGCGGCCGAGTTGCGTGTTGTACCCGACTTCGACGGCCGAGGTGCAGGCGATTGCCCGCGTGGCCTCCGAGCATGGCGTTGTGCTGTATCCCATCTCGCGCGGACGCAACTGGGGCTACGGCGACGCCTGCGCACCGCAGGACGGCGCGGCGATTGTCGACCTCGGGCGGATGAACCGCATTCTCGAAGTGAATACGGAACTGGCGTACACCGTGATTGAGCCGGGCGTGACGCAGGGTCAGCTCAACGCGTATCTCAAAGAGAACCGGACGGGCCTCTGGATGGACTGCACGGGCGCAGGGCCGGAGGCGAGTCTGGTTGGCAACACGCTTGACCGCGGGTTCGGCCACACGCGATACGGCGATCACGTCCTGACAACCTGCGGGATGGAGATAGTCCTCGCAGACGGGCGCGTCGTAAACACCGGCTTCGGCCACTTCGACAACGCGCGCGCGGCACATGTCTATCGCTACGGCGTAGGGCCGTCGATAGATGGGTTGTTCTGCCAGTCGAATTTTGGAATTGTCACGCGCATCGGCCTGTGGCTGCAGCCCGAGCCGGAAGCATTCACGTTTTTCTTTGTGACGCTGCCGAACGACGATGACGTCGAGAAGCTCATCGATCGCTTGCGACCGCTGCGCCTCGCGGGCATCGTGCAAAGCGCGGTGCATATTGGCAACGACTACCGCATCTTCTCCAGCCGCGGACGCTATCCCTGGGAAGAGACGAATGGCGTTACGCCGCTGCCCGAGACGATGCGCGTGCGCTTGCGCGAATCGCTGGGGCTCGGCGCGTGGAATGTCGCGGGCTCGATCACCGGAACGCGCGGGCATGTGCGTGCCACCAGAAAAGCCGTGCGCGATGCATTGCGCGGCCTGGGGCGATTGAAGTTTCTGACCGACAAAGAACTCGCGTTGGCGTCGCGCGTATTCAATCTGCTGAGCCGCTTTGGAATCGCAAGAAAAACCGCAAACCTGATCGAGTCCACGAAGCCGGTCTTTGCCGCGGCAAAGGGAATACCCGCGGACGAACCCGTGCGCGGCACATTTTGGCGATTGCGCAAAGAACCGCCCGCGCAGATCGTAGATCCGCTTGAGGCCGGCGCGGGCATCATGTGGGTGTCGCCGGTGTTGCCGATGACGGGCGCGGACGCGCGGCGGGTCATGCGCATTGTTGAACCGATCTTCGCGCGCCACGGCTTCGAGCCGCTGACGACGTTTACCCTGTTGAACGAGCGCGCCATGGTCGCGGTGATGAACGTCTACTTCGACAAGGCGTTTCCACTCGAGGCTGAGGCGGCCCTGGCCTGTCACCACGAGTTGGTGCACGCGCTGGCGAAAGACGGCTACCTCCCCTATCGGACAGGCCCCGGCACCATGAGCGCGCTCCAGTCCGAAACCGACCCCTTCTGGCAGGTGGTGCGCCAGCTTAAGGCCACGCTCGACCCCGGCGACATCATAGCCCGAGGCCGCTATCTGCCGCCGCTGTGAAGGGTTGCGTCGGCGCGCCTCGCTCCCCTGAATTTTTGTGATATGATCCAGTCTATACCTGCAAGGAGGTTTACCATGTTTACCCGTATAGCAGTTTTGGCGATTGTGGCGATGGCGGCACTGCCGTTTGCGGCAATCGCGCAGGATGATGCCGCGAAGCTCAAGGTGGGCGATGCGGCACCCGATTTTGACGTACCCGAGCAGAAAAATGTCGAAGGCGCGCCGAAGAAACTGTCGGACCTCAAAGGGCAAAAGAACGTGCTTGTCGCGTTCTACCCCAAGGCCGACACGCCCGGTTGCACCAAGCAGTTGTGTGGCTATCGTGACGACATCAGCATGCTGAAATCCGCGAACACCGAAGTGATTGCGATCAGCGTCGATCAGCAGATGGACAGCGAAAAATTTCAGGAGAAGTACAAGCTGCCCTTCTCCGTGGTGGGCGATCCGCAGCGCAAGACAATCGACGCGTACGGTATTCCGCTGAAAGAGTTCAACGGAAACAAGTTTGCGCAGCGCTCTGTGTTCCTCGTCGACAAGGAAGGCAAGATTCGCTACATCGATCTGGACTACAAAGTCGCCGAAGACAAAGACGCGCTGTACAAGGAAATCGAATCGCTCAATGCGGGCGGTGGCGCAGCGGAAGAGAAGAAAGAAGGGTAAAACCCCTTTCAAGGCTGAATAGTTTGAATGGTGCATCCCGCGCATCCGAAAGGGTGCGCGGGATTTTTATTTGACCGTGGCAAGCGCGGTCTGACGCCAAGCGCAGGGGCAGACGATGGCGATTGCCACGGCGTGCAATCAAAACGGTGTGGCGGGTTTACCAAGGTGCCCGCCCCGCCGACGAAGACTCTTGAGGATTCGTCAACGCCAATTGCTGCACACCCGGGTGTTCACCCGGCTTTTGCGCGACCCCTGATGATCGCTCACGCGATGAATTGGGTACCGCTTCTAGCTGACGTTTACTGGCTGGCAGTGTACATGCCAGGATCGGGCAGGTTCTCTTCGATGATTTGCACGCCGTTTTCGGTGCGCATCTGGTCCATTATCTTTGCATATAGAATATTGAATTGCAGCTGCGGCTTCGATTCTTCAAGCGTTTTTGGTTTTTCGTCGGTGCGATCGGTCACTACGCACACAAGCATGCCGTCCGGATATGGATTTTCGGTGACGCGGCCTTGGGCATCTTCGACTTTTGCGACCCAGCCCTTAATGGCGATAGGGCCGACAATCTGGCCAGGCTGGGCGTTTTCCGCCTGCTCCCAGAAAGAGGCATAGCGCGTTTTTGCGGGGTCGTGATCCAGTTCCGATTCAATGATTTGCGCGCCGATACTTTCATACTGCGGAAGTATGGCCTCCGGCGTTTCGCCTTTCTGGAGGCGTTGACGGATTTCGGTGCCGGCAGTGCGCGCTTCCGCCGAGCCGCCGGGCACCAGGATCCCCTTGAACGCAACGCGCTCGTAATGGATAAGCGTCCCGCTGCGAATGGCAAACTCGGATTGATATTCTTCGTCCGTTATGGTGATAAGCCCTTCCTGAATGGCCTGATCGATGCGATATTGCACGCCTGCTTCCGCGTGAAGTTTTCTCCACTCCTCATCGATTTTAATTTCGCGCTCTTCCTTCATGTATTCGATGTCGCGCTCATTGAGTTTATAGTCTTCGGGCCGCGCGATCTCGATGAAGAGGTCGCTGCGCTTGAAGCGGAGCATTTGTTCCGCAATTTCGCGTGGCACAAAAATTTTCTGCTGTTCCAGCAGGGCCTCGGCATTCTGGTTGCGCACTTCGGCGTCGAGATAATTTTCCAGCGCCTTGCGCACGTCGCCCTTCGTGCGAATCAGCGGACGTTCGTCCGGCGCCATTTCGCGAATGACCTTGTCAAAGTCTCCACGCGTTATCGCTTTGCCATTTAACGTCGCGATTTTTATGCGGTCCTTGTCGGCGATATAACCACAAGAAGGGAGCGACAGCGCACCGTAAACCGTGACGACCAGACACGCCGCACCGCGCAATAGACACTTCGTTTGCACCAGAAGACTCCTTTACTTCGCATCCAACTCAGCGGGTCGACCCGTGGGATGGGCCAGAGTTTGCGGCGGTAGTTTAGCCCGCATTTCTCACCGCTTCAAAGTTCCGTGTTTCAATTTGAAGAGCATCAAGCGGGGAGAAATGCTCAAGAGAAAACCCGGAGGCCCACTGGAGAGGATTCATCACACGCGCACCATGTAACCAGAAAACATTTCCATAGACCTCATAAACCGCTGTGTTTCCTTCGGTTGATGGCCTTATTGCATGTGCGTGTGAAGAATCCGGGTTGGCGTCCGATGCGAAGCGGTGCCAAAAGGCGGGCGCGCGCGGCGCGGAGAAGATCCGGAAAGACTAGCTCGCTGCGGAAACGGCTGCTTTCAGATCCGCGAGATGGACGCGTTCAAGCCAGGATTTCGTGAGGGAACCCTCCGGGTTCAGGATGAAGGTGCCGGGAAGTTCGCCGGTCCACTTCGAGTCTTTCACGCCGAGGATTTCCACGAGGGAGTCCGGGTCCACTTCGTCGAGAACGTAGACGGGGAAGGGAATCTTTTGCTCCGCGACATAGGGTTTCACGGTATCGTCGATAGCATACATTGGGTCCGCGCTCAGGCTTAGAAAGGCGACCTTTTCCGGATCCCGCTCCCTGTAGAACTGCGCGAGCTCAGGCATTTCTTCGACGCACGGCACACAGAACGTCGCCCATACATTGATTACCAGCGTTTTGCCCTTCGCTTCGGCAACCAGCGCCTTCACTTTGTCGGCAGTACCGGGCGTAACCGAAGGGGCCGTGCTAGCGGGTGCGGCGGCTTCCACCGGCTGTGAAACCGGCGCAGGCGCGGCGGCTGCAGGTTCCGCCGTTGGCGCAGGGGCAGGTTGCGATCCGCACCCCGCGGCCATCACCAGAGACAAAAAAGAAAAAGCGGCGGTGCGCCGGAGGAATCGTCCTCCGGCGCACGCGCCAACTACGGTGAAAAAAGATCGCATCGACTGAGAATTAGCTGGCTTTGCGCTTGATGCCGCAACCGTACGCCTTATGCGACGGCTCCGATACCGGCTTGCCGGCGATCAATTCGTCGAGCGCGGCTTGCGTGAAGCTCTTGTAGCCCGAGTCGGTCATTTTCTTCTGGTTGTCGATTGCGCCGTGGTACGCAAGCTTGCCTTCTTTGTCGACAATATAGATTTCCGGCGTGCGCGTCGCGCCGAGCGCGTCTGCGTAGGCGTTGCCTTCGTCCTTGAGGATCGGGTAAGGCAGTTTCTTGCCGGTGTCATTGCCTTCCGTCGCGTACTTCGCGATTTCCGCCGTCGAGGTGTCTTTGTGCGAATCGATGCTGAAGAAGGCTACGCCTTTGCCGGCATATTCCTCGGCAAGCTTCGCGAACGCCGGTTCGGCGCCTTTGGAGTACGGGCAGTGTTGCGAAGTAAACGAGATGACCGCAATCTTGCCCTTCGCGCTGGAAAGCGTGTGCTCCTTGCCTTCGTAATCTTTCAATTTAAAGTCAGGCACGGCCTTGCCCACCTCAAGCGCAGGCGGAACATCCGCGTTTACCAATCCCGACGTCAGCGCAAAGGCGACGCCCGCGACGACTACCGCCGCTACCCCGATACGTCCAATCTTCATGACAGCTTCCTCCGGTTTACTTGCGCGTGCAGCGCAGTGTGTTGCTCTCTAAACAGGCACGTTAAACACCAAATGTTAGAAAATAGTGCCCGCTTCCGCTCTAATAACATCGCACCCGTCGAGCGGATTCCCACATCGTAGCGTAGAAGGAGAAGTAGCGCAAGCAGGCAGGTAATTTCCTTACACAAGCCGGCTTTTATGAGTATTTTGCGATACCCTCAGAATCGGATTTTCCAAATCACTTCGGGAAACTGCAGCCCCGAGTTCACCAGTGTTGTGGTTTTCATCTGGCATTTATTGATCCTCACGGGCATTCCCGCTTTTCGCGGAATGCCCGTGAGGATGGCAGGTTTTTGATACTGCTACTTCGCGTCGCGCACGTATATGTTCCGGAATTGGACGAGGCTGGAAGCATTGTTCCAGGTTTTGGTGGCTTCGTCGTAACCGCCGTGCAATTGGAGCGCGATCGGGCCTTTCTCGGGGATGCCGGGCAGCTGCGCGCCGTCGAGGACCTTCTCGCCGTTTAGAACTACCGTGAGCCGATCACTTTTCATGGTGATGTGGAAGGTGTTCCATTCGCCGACGGGCTTATCCGCGTTTTTCTTCGGTGTGACGCCCGCCCGCACTTCCGCGGGTTGTTTATCGTCCATGCGGTAGCCGTAAACCTCTCCGGAGCCGACCGGCCAGCACCAGATGTTTACCTGGGCTTTGCTCGTGCCCCGGAGATAGATGCCGGAGTCCGCGTTTGGCGTCGCGACAGTGACGTCTTTTCCTTCGGCGTCTTTCTTGTGCAGGCCGGAAGGCAGTACGACAGGCACGTCATAGGAACCCTCGGTGCGTTTGATCTTCCATTCGCAGTAGAGTTCAAAATCGCCGAACTCGCCTTCGCTCCAAAGACTCGTTTCGCCCTTACGCCCTGTCTTGGGATCGCAATCAATGGTGCCATCCACAACACTCCAGCAGTCCGCCGCGACTTCTGGCACTTTCCATCCGGAGAGATCTTTTCCGTTGAAGATGGAGATCCAGCCTTCGCCGGGAGGCGGTGCGGCAAACGCGGTGATTTGGGTTAGCGCGAGGGCCGCGCAGCATATGAGCAATCGTTTCATGAGTGAGATTCTCCGTGTTTGCTTATCTTCGCAGATGAGCATGTTGTGTATTCAGATTTAATTGCATTCCGCTACAAGGGGGCCGGCGAGTTCCTTGAGGAAGAACAGGCGGCCTGGCAGCGTGGGCATGAAGGTGCTCGGAATCCAAGGCGTGGGGGCGTGATGCAAGGTCGCCCACAACGACATGCCCTGCCACATCATGCCGCGGCCCAACGAGCCATCTGCCCCGCCGATGATACGATCTGACTTCAGGAACAGGCCCGGGCCGATTGTGTTTGCGGTGGTCGGCACGAGGGTGGTCCTGCTTTTGAAGCTGGTGATTGCGTTCTGCTCGATCGTGAGCGGGTGCAATTGCGCGCCGAGGCGGAACTCCGCTTTCTTCCACGCATCGACCGTCTTGTACTCCGCGGCAAAGTGCGGTTCCCAAAACGCAATGTGGCAGACGCGGCCAATGCCAAATACGGTGATGAGGCGCGCGCCTTTTTTCTTCAGCGCGCGAATCCGATCGCCGAACGCGGGGAGCGAATTCTTCGTAGCGAAATGACGCTGCCCTTTCGGGACGGTGAGTTTGCCGAGGGGCCCGTAAAAAGCCTGCTCCATTGCGTTTTGAAAGGCACCGGGATCGTTTGCGGGGAGCGTATTGCCCTTGGGATCGCTCCACTCGTCCATGTTGAAGCCGTGCACATGTTTGCAGTCGACGTTCCATTCCTTGAGGAAGTACACGGCCCATTTGTACATCCCCATGGGCCCAACGGGAAGTATGAACGCGATTGGCTTTTTCTTGAGTTTTGCGTTGCGAATTTCGAGGGCGATTTCGTGGCCCATCATGATGTCGAAATCCGCGAGCGAATCGCAGGGGATCGGCTCAAACTTTTTGTTCCACCATTTTTCCGGTTTCACAATGGACTCGGGCGCGCGCGCGCAGAGATCATCGAGTTTCTTCAGATCCCAGCCCTTCGGGAAGAAGTTTTCGAGAAGCGATCCGCGCAGTGTGGTCATCAGGTTGATTGCCATGGATAAGTACCTTTCCGCTTATTCTTCGGCGTCGTCCAGATCGGCGTCTCTCTGCCAGATCTCGAAGCCTTCATAGATGTTTGCCATGCCGATGTATAAATCGTCGTCTACAGCGAGCATGTTGCGCGCGCCGTAGTTGTAGGGATCGCCGAGGCCGTCGGTAAAGACGGTATGCCAGGTAATGCCATCGTGCGAACGGTAAAGATCGCCGCCAATGCCGAGTTGTCCGCTGATGAAGGTGGGGCGGCGCTTGACGCCTCCCTGAAAATTCTCGATGGCTTTGCCGCCAAGGTTGGCGCCTGGTATTTCGAAATCGGTGGAGAGAAACGTGAGAAGTTGTTCTATGGATTCGGGGAACTCATCTATCGCGTATTGAATAATCGAAGTTTGATCCCATGTGCCGACGAAAAGCTGGCCGCGGTACTCGACCATCGACCAGATGTAGGCGTTCTGCGGCTTGTCAAAACCCGAATTGAGGCCGGAGATCGAATCAGGCCCGATCACGACTTCGAGATTGTCGTTGGTGTCGAGGCGCACGAGATCGGCGCCGCGCAGGATCGTTCCATCGCCGCTTGTGTTGATGCCGCCAAGGATCTGCGTGCCAAAGTAGATGTGATCTTTGAACACATAACTTGTGGCTGCCGCAAAGTTGCCGCGCCATCCGCCGCCGCCCTCGATAACGCGCTGAGGCGGGTTGCGGTCATTACCCTCCATCTTCCAGACCTCGAATCCGCGGAGAATGTTCGCGACAGAGACGTACAGGTGATCGTTGAAAGACGCCATCGTCCACACGCCGGCATTTGCGGGATCGCCGAAGCCGTCGTCGATGATCTGCCAAGATTCCGTGCCGTCGTGCGCCCAAACCTGGCTCGGAGAGCCGTCGCCGATTTCGCCGCCCGGCAATACGCCAAAGTAGAGCACGCGATTGTGGACGGCCATCGCGCGGATCGAACCACGATCGCCGTAGGACCACACCTTTTCCCAAGAGCCGGGTTCACCGGTTGCGCTGCGCCAGAGTGAAGGGTCCTGAGACATGCTGCCGGCGTATATGTAATTGGGGCCGCCTTTGGGCTTGTAGACCGTAAGCGAGCGGAACCCGGTCGTTTCGAATAGGGGACCCTGCTCGTAATTGCGAATGTCGAGCACGCTTTGCCAGGTGGTTGAGCTGATATCGG
>CALEZK010000201.1 GCA_937928585.1 uncultured bacterium
ATACGTTCGAAGATTTTGAATCCGGCACGTATGCCAAATGGAAAGTGGAGGGCGAAGCTTTCGGTGATGTCCCTGCAACGGGCACGTTTCCGGGACAGCAAAAAGTGTCTGGTTGGAGCGGCACCTACTTCGTCAACTCATGGGTTAAAGGCGACGGCCCAACCGGCACGATGACATCGCCTCCGTTCACGGTCGAACATCGATTTTTACATTTTCTGGTTGGCGGTGGCGACCACGCGGGGCAAACCTGCATTAACCTGGTAGTGGACAACGAGATTGTCGCAACCGAACGTGGACAAAACACCGAGCAGTTGCGCCCGGTACGCTGGGACATCGCCGCGCACAAGGGCAAATCCGCGACGCTGCAGATCGTCGATTCCAATACCGGTGGCTGGGGCCATGTTCTCGTCGATCAAATTCAGTTCAGTGATTCGCCGCGCCTGGCACTCACGGATCCCGCACTGGTTGAACGTTTGCGGTCAGCCCTACCTTTCGGCGCGCGCGCAACGAAGCCGTATCAAGACGATGTCATGCCTTTGCACGAAAAATCGCCGTTGAAACTCCCTGTCGGCGTTGCTGTCAAACCCGCTTGGATTCCCCGTGGATTTCGCCTGAAAAAAGGCGCGGAAGTTCTGGCAAGAACGGTCAACGGCGTTCCGCTTCTGGTGGCGGGCAGCTTCGGATCTGGCAGATTGCTGATCTGCAACGGCACACTGGAGCATGCGGCGACTGGAAACGCCCTGAAGTCAATCGTGGGCTCCTTGCTTGCCAACGCCACTGGCGTAGCCTACACCCCGCAAACTGGACTCACGCCTGAATCTCCGCTGTTCGGAACTCTGGCCCTTGGCATCCTGCCTGAAGACGGGGTCGTCCCCACCGCGTGCGCACAAGCCCCAGATTTTCAATCGCTTTGGGCACAGTTTGCAAACGGAGGGCTTTCTGCATTCGACGACGCCCCAAGTGCGCCCGGCAAGACTTGGCTCGCCGCACTCTCGGGGACGGTTTCCCTCCAACCGCAGGACGAGCGAACGCTTAACTTTGTGCTCGCGTGGCACCTGCCCAATCGAACGCGCGACGACACCTACGGCTGGGGCCCACAACGGTTTCAATACGACCACCGGCTTGGCAACCGATACAATGAATGGTTCAAGAACGCAGCCGGTGTCATCGAATACATCGCGGACAACCATGAACGCCTTGTGGAAGAGACCCAACAGTTTCACACCACCTTTCACAACAGCACGCTGCCGCAATATCTGCTCGACGCGGTTACTGCCAACGCCTCTATCGTGCGCTCCCCCATTTACGTGTGGCTGGAAGACGGCACCGTCGGCGGCTTCGAAGGCTCTGATCGTTGTTGCCCGATGAACTGCACGCACGTTTACAACTACGCGATGTCTGCGGCATATCTGTTTCCGAGCATCGAACGAAACGTGCGCGAGACAGACCTCCTGGTGCAGATGCACCCCACGGAAAACTATATCCCGCATCGCACGATATTGCCGTTATCTTTGCCCCGCTTGGGCAAGTCTATAGGCGGACCGGAACACCCCGCGCTTGACGGCGAACTCGGAACCGTGCTGAAGACCTATCGCGAGTGGCTGATGCACGGCGACCGCGCATGGCTATCAAAAGTTTGGCCGCGTGTTCGAGACCTAATGTATTACGTCATGAAGGAACACGATGTCGACGGCGATGGCGTTATCAAGGGAGAACAACCCAACACCTACGATACGCACCTGTTCGGCAGCAATACGTTTATCGGAACGCTGTATCTTGCAGCCCTGCGCGCCGCGGAAGAAATGGCGAAACTGGTGGGCGACGCGGATTCGGCAACTGCCTTCCGTGATCGATTTGAAAAAGGCCGAAATGGCTACGACGCAACCTGCTGGGACGGCGAGTACTATTACAACGTCTTCGATGCTCTCGGCGCGGATGACAATACGTACAACACGAACAATTGCTATGGGCCAGGTTGTTTCTCAGATCAGTTGCTTGGCCAATGGTGGGCGCACCTGCTAGGACTCGGCTATCTACTGCCGGAGCAGCGCGTCAAGGCAGCATTGCACGCCATATACAAGCATAACTGGCGCGCAAGCCTCTCTGATCACGCGCACACCCAGCGCGTATTCGCTAAAGGCAACGAAAAAGGCCTGCTAACCGGAACCTGGCCAAAGGGTGGACGCCCGGAAAGGCCCATCCTCTATTGCGACGAGGTATGGACCGGGATCGAATACCACGTTGCCGCGACCATGATTTATGAAGGCATGGTGACCGAAGGGCTTCAAATAGTCCGAGGCGCGCGCGAACGCTATACCGGCAGCCAGCGCAACCCATGGTCGGAGATCGAGTGTGGCGGCCACTACGCGCGCGCCATGTCTTCCTATTCGCTACTGCATGCGGCTGCAGGATTCGTGTACGACGCGGGAACTGCTTCGATCTCGTTTGCCCCGCGCGTAACCCCGGATAACTTCAAATCGTTCTTCACTGCGTCGAACGGATGGGGTTCAATGTCCCAGCAACGCGGTGCTAATCGACAGCAGAATATGCTGGAATTGCGCTACGGGAATCTGTCGTTACGATCGCTGTCAATAGCGCTTTCAGAAACCAAAGGAAGGCCAGCGCAGGTACTGCTGTCGATGGATCAACGAAAGGTAGCCTGCAATGCCCGCTTCAGACAAAACTCCTGCATCATGTCATTCGCGAAACCGCTCGACATGAGTTTCGGTGACACCCTCAGAATAGACATTCTATGGGCCTGACAGCTCTCGCGCAGACTTACTTTAGCGACATCAGATAAGAAATGAGATCGGCCATCGCTTGCTTGTCGATTGCCTCTTCCCAGCCCTCCGGCATAATCGAGATGTTGTCGCTGCGAATGGTCTCGATGTTTACGCGCAGGATTGTGTCGGTTTCGCCACTTGCTCGCCGCAAGGTAATGCTGGTGGCAGACTCCGAGGTAATGATGCCACTGTGGGTTTCGAGATCATCCGTTTCGATGGTGTAATTCATGTATTGCGGATTGACCTCCCGGTTCGGGTCAAGAACATTCACAAGGATCTTCTCCGCGCCGAAGTTTGCGACAGCAGACAGGTCCGGGCCGACCGAAAAACCCACGCCTTGCAGCATATGGCATTTCGAGCAGTTCTCCGCGAACAGCTTCTTGCCGCGCTCGATATCACCGGGCATTGTCAACGCCTCTTGGTACGCGTCGACAACCTGCTGGCGCGCTCCGTAGGTAAACTGCGCGAGAAGCGCATCTGCCCTCGCCTTAATCTCGGCGTCCGGATTGGTCTGGAGCGCGCGAATTCGCGTCGAATCAAGCTGACCCGGCTTGAACGCGCCCTGTTCTATCGCGTCAAGCAACGCCATCGTCCACGTCTTTCGCGAGAACAGCGCCTCAATTCCCTGTGCGCGCACCTGCGGGCTGAAATCACCCCACCCGGTCAGCAGAATCGCGGCGATTGCGGGATCGTCAAACTTTCGCAGTCCGGCAAGCGCAGCGAGCTGCACTTCGGCCGGTTGCAACACATTCAACAAAGGCGGCAATACCGCCTTGCAGTTCTCAATCGTGTCGAACCCAAGTGTCTTTATCGCATCTACGCGCGCGGCGACGTCCGCGTTGGCGTCCGGCGCGACGGCGCGCGCATTCTCCAAGGATTGATTGAGTAAGGCCTGCGCCTTCGGCGATGCAGCCAGGATGTCCTTCGCCTGGGCGCTCTTCCCGCCGATCGACAAGCCTGTCATTAACGCCCGCACCTGACCCTGCGCGAGCGCAGCCTGATCTTCGGGCAACGCATCGATACCCGCCAGGGCTCCGGCGATTTCCGTATCGATACCCCGCGCGCCAATCTGCTGCGCGAGCGTGGAAAGCAGCGGCAGGTTTTCGGACCGCGCACGATATGATTCATTCGCAACGAGCGCGGCAAAAATCGCAGCCGATCCTTCAAAGGACGAACTCGTTATCGCGAACTGAAACCATTTGTCCGCTCCGTCGCGAACTGCGCTATGCGCGAGTGCCGAGTACGCAATTGGGTCTTGCGATTCTCCAAGCGAAAATGCGGCCTGATATCGCACCCGAATATCGTTGTCATTGGTCAATGATGCAATCTTCGCGAGTATCTCAGGGCTCTTGATGTGCGGCTCGGCAAGAATGCATGCATTCGCGCGGACCATCGGCGACGCATCGCTCAGTGCATGCAGCACCGTAGCCGCCGAAAGTGCTCCAAGCGTATTCAAGGCGTAGAGCGCGTTCTTTCGCCCCAACTCGGAGGCCGATGCCTTCACCATTTGCTCCAGATTGGGTACCACGCTCTTATCTTGACGTTCATACAGAAGCCGTGCCGCGGTCTCGCTATGCCACGCATTCTTATGTTCCAGCAGTGGCACGAGTTCGAGCGAGGTGAACTTGCTCATCTTTGGAATAACCGGTTGCTGGAATCCGTCCGGGACGATCCGATACAGGCGCCCGCGATCGCGACCACTCGTGAGGTCCATGTGTTTCTTAATCACCGGCGGCAGGCTCGCGGGATGCTCGATGTATTCTCGGTACATATCAAGCACAACCAGGTTGCCGTCCGGCGCGTTTGAAAACTGGACCGGCCGGAACCAGATGTCCGTCGAACGAACAAACTCCGTCTGTTCTTCCCCAGCGGGACGACGCGCCTTAAGGCTGACGCCATTCGGCTCCGTAATCTTGCGGTGAATTAGATTGCTGCCCACGTCCCCGATGAACGCGTTGTTCCGGTATTCTTCGGGCCACGCATCGCCGCGGTATATCGTCACCCCGGTGGCGCTGGTAAAGTAACCGGCAGCCGTGCCGCCGCCTTCAATAATTCCAGGCGTAATTCCTTTCACGCGCAATCGCGTGCGCACCACACGCCACGGCTCTACCTGGCTAATGCGAAATACGTCCGCCGCGGGACCGTCTACCGCGATGATCTCTCGGGAACCCGGAGAGGACAGATACGGGTTGCGCGCGGTGTATCGATCTTCAAACAGTACCAATTCGATGTGTGAACTGTTGTGACAAACGTACTTGCGGCCAAAATCGTCATAACTCATGCCATGCTGCGCGCCCCCACTCTCCGCGATCATGACGCGCGACTTCGGGTCCCATGCAAAATCGCGTCCGCGAATGGTCATCACTGGCGCATTGGGGTCGCTCGCGACGCGTGCTTCAGCCCCGGTGCTGCTGGCCGAAGCGTGAATGCGTCCGTCCGGCCCCCAAAGGAACGTATTCATCATTCCCTGAACATTGTTCAGATTGAAGCCGGTGAAAACGGTCTCGCGCACATCCGCAACGCCGTCGCCGTTGGTGTCTTTGCAGTACAGAATGTCAGGCGGCATTCCTACGAATACGCCGCCGTCATAACAGGCAATCGCCGTCGGCCACTGAAGCCCCGAGAGAAAATCGGATCGTTTGTCGAACTTGCCGTCGCCGTCCGTGTCTTCCAACAAGCCAATGACGCTTACATTGTCTTCCCGCTCTTCAGAGTAGCCGCACATGTCGACAACGTACGCGCGCCCGTCTTCGTCATACGCAATCGCAACCGGGTCCAGCACGAGTGGCTCCGACGCTATCAGCTCCATGCGAAAACCGGGCTTCACTTCAAAAGTCTTCTGCACGTCCGCGGCCTCGGTATGCGGAATGCGCGGAAGCTCCGCGCTATAGTCACGATCGATGCTGTCTTCCTCCGCGGCGGGCGGAGCAGCGGCTGGGGCGGGCGCGGCCGGTTCCTGCGCAACAACGGGAATTGACAACGAAAAGGCGGAAATCAGCAACAGCGCGCGAATTGCGGCTTCGAGTGGGAATTGCACGGAAAAATCCTTTCGGCATCGGCTGGTTAAGCGCCGCATAGTATTGCGATCAATGCACGCCAAATTCAATTCGGCAACGAGGGGAAGCGGAGGGATGGTGAATCGGCGGGGTTAGCCGTCAACAACGACTACTGGCCCGCGGGCGAGGCAGCGATGCGGTCGCTCCAAAGCCATTCCAGGGACTCCGGCAGAATGGCCCCGCCGTGAACGCCGGAATGTTTTCCGTCGCCGAAAACGAACTTCATTTCGTAACCTTTATACTTCAGCGCAGCGGCCATCTGCTGATTGGCGAGTGGCCAATGGCCGTGGTCGTTATCAAGATCGTTTGCGCCGGCCTGAAGAAATATCTTGATGGGTTTCGCGGGCTGTTTGCGTATGAGCGCCTCGTAGTTGTGCCCTCCCCGAATATTGGTAAAACTGCCGACGTGACTAAGCACTTTCCCGAACTGATCGAATCGTTCCCATGCAACCGTAAATGCGCAGATGCCCCCGGAGCTGATGCCGCAGATAGCACGATCCCGCGGATCAGTGCTGAGATTGTAGCTCTTCGATACCTCCGGCAGAATCTCTTCAATCACGAACCGCGCATATTGATCGCTCAGCGTGTCGTATTCAAAGCTTTGATTGGACTCCCCCTTCGCGCCTTCTTTCGCCGGCGGAAAAGTACCAGGATTGAGAAAAATCCCGATCGTCACGGGCATCTTGCCCTTCGCAATCAGATTGTCGAATACCACCGGCACGCGAAACTGACCATCCGGCTTCACGTAACTTCCGCCATCCTGAAAGACCATCACGGAAGCGGGCTTCGTCTTGTCGTACTGCGCCGGCACATAGGTCCAGCAGTCGCGCTCGGTGCCGGCAAATAAAGTGCTCTTCCAACTCCATTGAGTCACCGTTCCCTTCGGAACACCATCTTGAGGAAGGGAATCTGGTCCCAGCGGGTAAAGCGTGGCTTCGTCTATCGCCGGTTGGGCGAATGCACAGAAGACTCCTGCTACAAGCAGAACTGCTACACGGGATGCACAGTGAAACATAGTTGAATTCGCCTATTTTCGAGACTTGGATATACTGTTGAAGTATGGGGGCTGCCGGATTTCTGCGTCAAGGCAAGTGGCCCGCGGACATCTAACCAGCCTCATGTGTGTCCCAAAATAGTAACTTCGGGGCACTCCCTGCACGATACTGAATATGGCACTCGCCAGTGCGTCTAATTCTTCAACCGGCGCATTGCCCGCGTGGCTTCCGGTTTGTTAAAATGAACGGAAGCGCGCCTGCTTCGGCCGCGCATCAAATCTCTCAGGAGTAACCATCGTATGAATCGTTTCCAACATGCAATCGCAGCGGCGGTTGTCGCCCTTGGCGCCGTGCTGTCCGCGAATGCGGGATCCGTGACGGGTACCGTAAAGTTCGAAGGCGATGCACCCCCAATGAAACCGGTCGACATGTCCGCCGTGCCGGAATGCCATGCCATGCACAAGGAACCGATCCTCAATGAAGTGCTGGTGCTCGGCCCGAACAAGGAGGTCGCCAATATTTTTGTCGAGGTGACCAAAGGCGTTCCCGCAAAGGAATATCCCGTTCCGACTGAGCCCGTTGTGCTCACGCAGGAGGGTTGCCGCTACTCCCCCCGCATGGTTGCCGTGCGCGTTGGGCAGACGCTCAAGGTCCTCAATCCGGATGGCATCCTCCACAACGTCAATTACCTTCCGAAGGTGAACAAGCCGGACAATACGGCCATGCCCGCCACGATGAAGGAAAAGGACATCAAGTTTGACAAGGCCGAGGCCCCCTTCCAGTTCAAGTGTGACATTCACCCCTGGATGTTCGCCTACTGTGCCGTAGTCACACATCCCTTCTTCTCCATCACGAAGCAGGACGGCGTATACAAGATTGAAGGCCTCGATCCCGGTGAGTACGAAATCACTGCGTACCACGAACGCCTTGGCAAACAGGTCGCCACCGTCACGGTCGCCGAAGGCGATGTGACCCAAGATTTCGTCTTCTCCCGCACGAAAAAGCCTTAGTTTTCAAAGCGTCTCCAAGCCCCCGGAGGTCCTCCTTCGGGGGCTTTTTTTGATCGTTTCGCCAGAACACCGTCATTTCGCCAAGTGGCTGTATCAAACCAATGAGGAGTAGCTATGTGAAGCGAATCCTGTTCGTACTTGTCCTCGGTACGCTACTCGTCTTCTTTCTCTGGATCGGACTTGCGCCGAGCGCGCCGCCCCCTGCGCAGACGCCCAAACCACGATCGCAAATCGAGACGGCTGCTCGGCAACCCTCAGCACCGGCAACCCGTGACGCCCCCAACGTGCCTCGCCTTCCCAGAGTGCAGCTACGGGATGCATCGAACCTCGACGTCGTCCCCACGGCGCCTGTCGCTCCTGCCACGGTATCGCAATTCGATAGAAAGCCAACAGAGGTCGAACCCGACGCCATCCTCTCCTACGGCAGCGTCACCGGCACCATTACAGGTTTGAACGAAGGCGAATCCGCGGGGGTTTTCGCGGTCAAAGGCGAGTTCAGTCTCGGCAACGTTACCGAGGACGACCTATACGACTTCGGCGAGATCGCGGCTTCCGAAGCGAGAATGCGGGAAGATGGAACCTATGCGCTAACCGGTTTGCAGGCAGGAAGATATACGATCATTGGCATCGTCGAAAACTTCGCGGAAGAAAACGGCAAGAGCGCGCGCGATTTTTGGTACGTCACCACTGTCGTCGATGTGCCGGAGGAGGGCAACGCCGAAGCTGATCTCGCCTTTTAGCGCTGCCCGTTAAAATTGACATTTCGGGGCCTGACTGGGATGATGACCGGTGTAGTTGGAAATGGTCATACAGTGGTACTGGAGTTATGGTTACGCACGACCGCATTCTACCGGCCCGGGCCGCCGTAATAGCTTTCCCTTTCGTTCTGTTTGGCTGCCTAATCGCGTTCGCGGAAGAACGGGTCACCTACAATCGCGATATTCGCCCTATCCTGTCCGAGCATTGCTTTACGTGCCACGGTCCGGATAGCAACTCGCGCAAAGCTGACCTGCGCCTGGATAACCGCGAAGGCGCAGCCATTTCTCTCGGCGATGGCACCCGCGTCACGAGCGAACTTTGGAAACGCATTTCCCATACCGATCCATCCGAACAGATGCCGCCGACGTCATTCAACAAGCCGCTCTTGCCGGAGCAGATTGAGAAGATTGGCAAATGGCTCGAATCCGGCGCGGAATACGAACAACACTGGGCCTTCCTGCCTATCGCAGACGTATCTGTCCCGACAGTCAAGAACGCGGCATGGCCCAAAAACGCTATTGACGCGTTCATACTGGCCGAACACGAACGAAAGGGCCTGTCCCCCAATTTCGAGGCAGACCGCCGCACGCTGATTCGCCGGCTGCATTTCGACTTGATTGGCCTACCGCCGACGCCCGAACGCGTCGAGGCCTTCGTAAACGACACCGCGCCGAATGCATACGAGAATCTCGTGGCCGAGCTACTTTCTAATCCGCATTACGGCGAACGTTGGGCTCGGCATTGGCTTGACCTCGCGCGCTTCGCGGAAAGTCACGGCTACGAGCAGGATTATGACCGCAAGTACGCGTACTACTACCGCGATTTCGTGATCGAAGCCTTAAATCAGGACCTACCCTTCGACACTTTTGTGAAATGGCAGATCGCCGGTGACGAGATCGCGCCCGAGAATCCCCTTGCGATGATGGCGACCGGCTTCCTGGCCGCGGGAACGCACGCGACGCAGATTACGTTGAGCCAGGTCGAAAAAGAACGCTATGACGAGTTGGACGATATGGCCCGGACGGTTGGCACTGCGATGCTTGGGCTGACTATCGGCTGTGCGCGCTGCCACGACCACAAGTATGATCCGATTTCGATGGCGGAGTATTACCAGTTTGTTTCCACCTTTACGAAAACGGTCCGCTCGGATTATCCAATCCCAGTCGGTCCCGAATACTACGAGCGCGCAAAATCCCTCTACGACAAGGAACATGCCCCCTATATCGCAAACTTGCGGGAGTACGAGAAAGGTACGCTTGCGAAGCAGTTCGAGGAGTGGCTGGACCAAACAATCAAGTCCGATCCTCAGCCGCATTGGATGGCTTTGGATGTGTTCAATTATTCCTCCGAAGGCGGCGCGCGGTTCGGACGCCTCGCCGATGGTTCCGTCTTGGTATCAGGACCAAAGCCGGAATATGACACCTACACGTTTGAAGCGAAAACTACCTTGACCGGCATCACCGCCGTTCGAATCGATGCACTTACCGATCCGTCGTTAGTCGCAAACGGTCCGGGTCGTGCTGAGAACGGAAACTTCGCGCTTTCGGACTTCAAAGTCGCGATTCGCCCGACAGGCACCGATCCCAAAACCGATACGAAGTTGGTAAACCCGCGCGCTACGCACGAGCAGACGGGTTTGCCCGTCGCCAATGCCATAGACGCAGACGTCAATTCCGCTTGGGCGGTCGGCGAGCAACTGGGCAAAGAACACTCAGCCGTATTCGACTTTGAACAACCGGTAGGCTATCCACAGGGCACCACATTCACGTTTACACTCGCGTTCAAGAGCAATTCGATGCACGCGATCGGACGACCCCGCCTTTCGATAACGACCGCGCCGGTTCCCGCCGCTTTTGATCTGGCGCTCATGCCGCAGGATATTTGCGACCTCTTCGCTGCGAAGCGCGCCGAGCCGAATCCCACGTGGAATGAACGGGATCGCGCGCGCCTGTTCGATTATTTCAAGAAGCAGGACAGCAAGTGGCGTGAACTCTGGCAGGCCGAGCAGAAGCACGCGGAGAATGAGCCAACGCCTGGCGCCGTTACTGTCCTCATCAGCAGCGAGGGCGTGCCTGCGATCCGCACGCATACACAAGGCGGCGACTTCCTCGAAAACACCCACCATCTGCGCCGCGGCGATCCCAACCAAAAAGGCGAGATCGCGACGCAAGACTTCCCCGCTGCGCTTGTACGCGGCGGCAATGATCCCGCGCGCTGGCAGGTCACCCCACCCCCTGGCGCGCGCACAACGTTTCAGCGCGCCACGTTGGCCAATTGGATTACAGACACCGAATCGGGCGCAGGCCAGTTGTTGGCCCGCGTCATTGTGAACAGACTATGGCAGCACCATTTCAATCGCGGCATCGTCCCGACACCGAGCGATTTCGGCGTAAAAGGCGAACCGCCGTCGCATCCCGAACTGCTCGATTGGCTGGCGTCTGAACTTATCAAGAATAAATGGAGTCTGAAACACATTCAGACGCTGATACTCACAAGCGCAACCTACCGGCAGTCTGCATTGGACAACTCGGCGAACGCGCAGATCGACCCTACGAACGTGTATGTCTGGCACTACCCGCGGCAACGATTGGAAGCGGAAATTATCCGCGACGCCATGTTGAATGTCGCGGGCGAACTCGATCCAAACATGTTCGGCCCCAGCACGCTCGATCAAAGCATGAAACGGCGCAGCATCTATTTCATGATCAAACGCAGCAAGCTCGTGCCCATGTTGACCGTGTTCGATGCGCCGGACGCTACCACCGGCATCGACCAGCGGCCCTGCACGACAGTAGCCCCGCAGGCCTTGACAGTGATGAACAGCCCGAACGTGCGCGCATACGCCGAATCGCTTGCGCGCCGCATCGCACCGGATAACAGCACGGATATCAGCACGGCCGTGCGCGCCGGGTTTGCAATCGCGTTGGGCCGCCCGCCACGCGACTCCGAATTGGCGCAGGCATTTAAATTTATCAATGACCAAACACAGTCCTACACGAATACAGGCGCCGTTTCACCGCGCGAAACCGCCATCGCCGATTTCGCGCAAGTGCTCTTGGGGCTAAATGAGTTTGTTTATGTCGAGTGAGTTTAATCAGGGCTCGATACTATGCTGAGCGCGGGCATTCGCACACTCAAGGAACTCGCCATGGATGAATCCATGCCGCTCGCTGTTGTGCACGAGGCGATTATTCAGTTTGCTCGTGATCGAAGCGACATCGTCATTTTCGGTGCGCACGCAGTGAATGCCTTTGTCGACGAGCCGAGGATGACTCAGGACGTTGACATGCTCACGACGGATGCGCCAACTATGGCTGAAGCACTTCGCGCGCATCTCGCCGCTACATTTGGCGCCACAATCCGAATACTGGAATTGACGCCTAAACTGGCCTACCGCATATACCAGGTGCGCAAACCAAGTAATCGGCATTTGGCTGATATTCGCGGCGTAGCACAACTGCCAACATCCATCCGGGTTGACGGTGTGCTCGTTCCCGTGCCGGCCGAGCTCATTGCCCATAAACTGATCGCGTTGGTTGCCAGACGCGGCACCCCGAAATCGGGAAGCGATTGGCGCGATATCGCCACACTATTGTTGCGATTTCCCGAATTGAAAGTATTCGACGGAGATGTTCTTAAGAGATTACATGATCACATGTCGGGGGAAGCGGTGATTCAGGAATGGCTTGATACCGTCTCACGCGAAATTATTCCAGACAACGAAGAGTACTAATTTATGTCGAACTACTCGCTTCCGCATTTCGTAGCCTCGCCCGCACCTTGCTTCTGTTCACGCAGAGAATTCCTGCGCAAGACAGGCCAGGGATTCGGCGCGCTCGCGCTCGCGGGGCTGTTGGACAAGGCAGGTCTGCTCTCCGCGCCCGCTCAGGAAGCGCTGAACCCTCTGGCGCCACACGCCGCGCACTATAACGGCAAGGCGAAATCGGTCATCTGGCTTTTCATGAATGGCGGCCCCAGCCAAGTCGATACTTGGGACTATAAGCCCGAACTGTTCAAGCGCGATGGCACACCGCTCGATGGGTTCGACTCTTCCACGGGTTTCTTCGTGGAAGAAGTGGGCCCCCTCATGAAGTCGCCGTTTGCTTGGAAGCAACACGGCGAATCCGGCACTTGGGTGCCTGAGATATTCCCGAATATCGCGAACCACGTCGACGACATCGCGTTCGTTCATTCATGCCACACGGAAACGAATAACCACTCCCCTGCTCTCTTTCAAATCAATACCGGCATGAGCCGTATGGGCTTTCCGAGCGTCGGCGCGTGGGTCAGCTATGGACTCGGCACCGAAAACCAGAACCTTCCCGGTTATGTCGTCATGTACGACACCCTTGGCCGCGGTTTGCCAAAAGGTTACTCGCAAAACTGGGGCGCAGGCTTCTTACCCGGAATCTTCCAGGGCACCGCGCTCAAACATCAGGGCGAACCTATCGACAATCTCAGCCGGCTCGCGTCGATGACCGACGAGCAGCAGCGCCGCCAGCTTGATTTGCTCGCGTCGCTCAACCGCGAGCATCAACAACAAACCGGCAACGACGCAGAGCTGGCGACACGTATCGAAAGTTTCGAGTTGGCCTATCGCATGCAGATGGCAGCGCCGGATGCGCTGGACGTGGATTCTGAGCCGCAACATATCAAGGAACTGTACGGACTGAACAACGAGCGATGCACCCACTTTGCCAAGCAGTGCATCGTCGCGAGGCGACTCGTTGAGCGTGGCGTCCGCTTCATTCAGATATATAGCGGCGGTGAAGAAAACGAAAAAAGCTGGGATGGACACCTCAACATCGAGCAAAACCATCGCGGCTTCGCTAGTGAAACTGATCAACCCATCGCCGGCCTCTTGTCTGATCTCAAACAACGTGGCATGCTCGACAGCACGCTCGTCATCTGGGGCGGCGAATTCGGACGCCTTCCGCTTGCCCAACGCCCGAAAAACGACCCCTCGCGCTCAGGCCGTGATCACAATCCGCATGCATTCACCACATGG
>CALEZK010000202.1 GCA_937928585.1 uncultured bacterium
ACTTAAATACCAAAACAAGCCCAAAACCGTGTCCGCAATTTCGGGGTAACTCCACATAGTCCACCAAGTCCACACCGTCCACATAGTTTAATTCGTCCATTTCGTCCATCCTGTCCATATAGCCCATTTCGTCCATAAAGTCTTCTGCCACTTCATCCAACCTCGCCACGCGCCCCCTTCGTTTCCCAAGAAACACGCCCGAGCACTGCAACAAACCGTGCCTATCGAGTAAGGAGCAACCAAAAAAATGCCTCGACCAAGAACTCCCTACGGAACCCCCTGCTCGCCCCGCTGGAAAAAGCCCTGGATAATCGCTATCTCCCTGTGCGAACAACACCTGCGACGACCCATCTGCGGCGCCACCCGCAGCGACGACACCCCCTGCACAAACCCGTCCAACCACCCCACCGGCCGCTGCCCAAAACACGGCGGAGTACCCGGAATAGGCGGACAAAAAGGCAACACAAACGCCCTCATCCACGGCCTATACGCCCGAGCCGACCTCCAAATCATAGGAAAAAAGAAAAAAACAGCGCCCTACCCGCCCGAATCAAAGCACTACCGCCACCTCCAGCATCTGAAAGCCGCACTCAAGAAATCCGGCTACTCCCCAGACCCCTCCCCGAGAAACGTGCCCCACACGCCCGTATACCGCATGCTCGAAGCCTACAGCGCCCTAGAACGCGCCACATGCGCCGCTTTCTCGCTCCCCACCAACCCAAAAATCATAACCAAACGCTACCGAGTCATCTTCGACGCCTACATCCGGATCTCACAAGAATTCCGCCGAACCCACGGCGAACTAATGACTTCACTCCGGTCCCCAGTGCAACACGATGGCCTAGAGAGTAAATACAAACACCGAACCCACAACCGGTCCCGAATCGCAAACTACATAAGAATCCTGGAGCACCCAACATGAACACTCTGGAGTGCGCAAGCTCGCTTGCGCTTTACCTGAGGAAGCTCGCTTCCGACCCACGCACGAAGACCGCGCCAGTAGGACGAGCCCATTCGGAAGGGCAAACGTATTCGGTAGGGCGAGCGTGTTTGGTAGGGCGAGCGTCCCCGGGAGCCGGTCTAAGCAAATCGCCCACGGAATCAATAGGGGACAAGCCACCCATTTTGTCTACGTGCTTATTTACGTATTGCGTATTCTACGGTCGCCGGTGTGTGTCGATAAGCCCGACTTCGAGGTCGAAGGCCCACTCGCCCGATTGCACGCGGCAGGGGCAAAAAAATTTTTGCGGTTCGCGCGAAACAAGAAAAGGAGACTTTGAGAGATGGAATATGATTTCCCTGCGGCTTGCACTTGCGGCGGATCGCGAACGAACTGAATACGTCGATTCATTCCCTGCCAAAGCGCTAGCAAGCCACCACAACACAGCAAACCTCGCAGCAGGGCGAATCACTCGCCCCACCGCGATGCGAATTAGTTCGGCCGTTCCTTCGTGATCAACCACTTCTCGTCAAACGCCACATGCTTGATGCTGAACCGCCGGTACGTATACGTGAGATGGATCATGCCATCGGACGACTGGATGATGCACGGGTACGAAAACTCGCCCCAATCCTGTTCGATAACTTTCTTCTCCCCCCACGTCTTGCCGTCATCCGTCGACTGAATAATCGTCAGCGGGGTGCGGTCCCACTCGGGCGTGTCGTTATACGCAAGCAGCACCCGCCCGCTGGAAAGTTTCGTCGCGGCAATTCCCGAATCCGGACAATTCAGATCCGTATTCTCCGGCGTCGTCCACGTGGTGCCGCCGTCTTTGGAAACGCTCTGCTTCACGCGCGGGTGTCCGCGCATCAAACTGAGCAACTCGCCGTTGTCCCGCTCGATGACCGTCGGCCGTTCACCGGCATCAGGCCTTCTTACTATACAAGTGCGGCTCGATAGCGCCGCTTTGCCAGTCCAACTGCGCAGCGAGGGGGGTTAATGTTGCTCAATACGTTCGACAGGAGTGTCAGAAACTTAATGCCGATGAAACGCGACTCCATACAAAGAGACATTGTGCGAAGCAATTTTCAAGGTTCGGAGTCCCGGCTTCAGCCGGTAAGCCGTCCACCTTTTTAAGCGCGTCAAAAATCCTCAAGTCGCTGGGGTTGCTCGCCAGCAGAGCCCTATCCTCCGCGCGGACAAGGAGGAGTGTATCATTACGACGACGTTAGTGAGCCTAGGGACGCAAAATCTCCACTTTGCTCTTTGACTTTTTCTCAATTTCTCACACCAAACGCCTATTCGCTAACGGTTAAACAGTTAACCGCCAGCAAGTATTTTCTCGGCCTTTATATAATAGTGCGCGGCTTCATCAGCCGCTCGCGAAAGGAGGAATGTCTATGTCTTGTATTTCCGCTTCCAAGTCGTCCGCTAGTTTGCGATATGCAACAGGCAGACGCTCATTAGGAGATTGCGGATCATAACTTACGAGGGTAATGGTTCTAGGTCTTACGCTGTCGTCTTGACCAACCAGTTGAACGTGCGTGCCTACCCTTGAGACTCGGCCACTCAATTCAAGCAATTGCTCTAAAAACTCAGCCGCTTCACTCCGTGTAATGAGGAGACTAAGCCCCGTGACTTGCTTCTTTCTATCCAGATCGACGATCCTCATTCACACTTCGCCTTACTTAATGCTCGGGGCCAAGATTATCAATTTGACCAGCTTCATCCTTAATTAAGCGAAGCGTTCTAGGGTGCCAGCCAGCAACCGAGGCATTCGAAGGCTCGTAGTGCAACGCCATGATTTCTCGCATGACACGCGTCTTACTCACAGATGTAGGCTGATGCTGGTCAAAAATGTGGTAGTGGTCCGCCAGAGGCTCTTTATTTTCCAAGCAATTTTGTAGGAAGTCGATTAAGTCATTGATTTCCTCACGCGTAAGCATGATACACGCATTGAACACCTGTGCATTAGTATCGTCATCCAACATTCTCATTCAATTAGCCTAGCAGGGTAGACGCCCCGAATTTCTTCCGCCCGGTAGCCCTTGTTTATCGATGTGAGGTGAACCCACGTCATGGTACGGCGGATCATTGTGGTAGTGTATTTGCTTATTACCGCGTTGAATGATCGGGCCACCTCTCTTGCTAGGCCCATAGACCTTGTAGATTCCCGATGTTCCTTCGTCCAGCCAGCCGAATGCTTGCCTGCCAATCTTCGCAGCACCGGTGGCATTACCGAGAATCGGAACTGCGCCAGCCAGACTTAGACCAGCACCAACCAAATCACCACGGGCGAGGCTGATTCCTCCACTTATGAGATCGAATGGCTCGCCCAAACCGGGCACCATTCCAATCACGTCTAGTCCAGTTTGGATCCCGTCCAAGAAGTCACCCCATGAAACGCAGAGACCAAACGGGTCATTGTAAAGAATTGGATTACCGAGACAATATAAATAGATAT